>BEIM01000014.1 GCA_002898995.1 bacterium HR36 | reverse complement strand
GAAGGTAACTTGCTGCAGCCTCCTGGGGGTGATGGTTTGATGGTCGCTTATCATGGGTTGAATCGCGGGCGTCTCGCGCTGTGTGCGCTGGCAGCGGGTAGCATGCGGGTCATGCTTGCCTCGCTTATTCCTTGGGTACATTTCCGACGGACCTACGGTGAACCGATCGGCGCCCGCGAACTGGTGCGTTTTCGTCTGGCCAAACTTGCCTGCTACATTGCCGCAGCTGATGCTCTGACACAATGGGGCTCTTGGCTGCTCGACCTGGGTTATCGCGGTGAGTTGGAGGGGATAGTCGCCAAGATTTTTGGCAGCGAAGCGATGAAGGAATCGGCCATCGAAATCCTGATGAAGACCCACGGGGGGCGTTCGTTCCTGCACGGCCACTTGTTCGGCGACAATGTGCATGATTTTCTCGCTCCTTGCATTTATGAGGGCGAGGGCCAGATGTTGGCGTTGGCGTTCTTCAAGGCCCTGGCCAAGGAACATGGGCGAAAATTCTTTGAACCGATCGGCCGCAGGCTCAACGAGGTAGGGATGAGGAGTTTTCACCCTTGGAACCCCCTGCATTTGTGGCGGTTGCGGCGGGAGTTGTGGGCCTATGGGAAATGGTGGCTGGGTCGCCGCCTTCGTCCGCGTGTCATTTCTCACGTGCCCCCTCTTCATCCGCGCTTGCGCCCCCACGTCGCCTGGGCCGAGGCTGTCTTCCCCCGATACGCCGACGAAATTAGCAGTATGCTGCGGCGGTATCAACTCCGCTTGGCTGACCGCCAGGTCAAGATGATGGAGATGTCGCTACGCATTCAGGATACGGTAACCGTATTGGTTACGGCACTGTGGGCGGATCAGCAGAACGATGAGGCGTGGATATTGGCAGCGGATATGCTATGTCGCGAGTTACGGCGACGCTGGCAAGGCCGACGCATCAGCGATGGCGACGTCCGCACTGCCCAGCAGCTGGCGGAACTCATCCTCGATCGCCGGTTCCCCGCTCTGGCAGGTGTCGAAGAGCCGCCCATTCTGATGCCCTATCCCGAGCCCCTTGCACCGAGCGGCGGCTAGCGCTCGGGCTTTGGGCGGCCGGGGTATTCGATGTGGGCTTTGCTGCGAAGCTCGCGGAGAATGCGGGCACGTTCGGCCAGGAAAATTTCATTCTGTAACCGCCGGCGGATTTCCAGGCAGGCTTCCTCGAAGGGAATGACGCGGGCGGGTTCATGTTTGTTGACACGGAAGATGTGGTACCCACGTCCATCAGGCGCCGCGATCAGTGGCCCCACCTGGCCGGGCGGGGTGTTCCAAACTACCCCAGCAAGCTCAGCGGGGCGTATGGTCTTCAAGTCCTGCCCGACCCCTTCCCCTGTTCGACTGGGGCCATCGGAATACTGTTCCGCCAAGCGGGCGAATTCTTCAGCGGTTTTCGTTTGCCTGGCCAAAGCGTACACGAACTCGGCCTGGGCTCGCGCTTTGTTAGGGTCAGCTGGCTCGCCCGGTCGCAGATGCCGTGCTCCTTCCCGCGCGGAGATGAAAATGTACTGCCATTCGACACGTTCGGGGCGTTCGAACTTCTGCTGATGGCGCTGATAATAATCCCAAAGCTGGCGGCGATCGATCTGCTCAAACTTGGGACGAACTAACGCGCGCAGGTACTCATCGGCGATCAGGCTACGCTCCACTTGACGCCGCAACGCCTCCAGCGATATGCGATGCTGCGCCAGGTATTCGCGTAACTCGTCTTCGCTCCGCAAGCCCATCTGTTGTCGGCGACGCAGGAGCTGTTTGTCAATTTCCTGCTGCGCCGCTTTACGAACCAACTCCATGCCACGGGGCGGCACACGTTTTTCCGCTTCCTGGTAAAGTAATTCACGGTCAATGATTTGTTCCAGGACCTCACCCAACCGCCGCGACACTTCCACTTCGAGAGCGCGGCGTTCCGCTTCATCGTTTAGGGAAGCCGGGCGTACCCGTTGTACGTAATCCTCCAGCATCCAATGGGCCAGGGAACGCACTTCCTCTTCGAGGATGGGCTCGCCGTTGATTCGGGCTAAGACGCCACCGAGAGGTTTCGTTAGCAACTGTGTCTTGCCCTCTGGCGGAGCACCTAAGCTGGGGTTGGCCGGCGGGGCTACGGTTGGCGGGTTCGCTTGCGGCAGCGCTACGGATTGCTCGGCTCGGTCAGATCGGTTGGGAAGATGCCCTTCGCGATCGTCGCGCCCGCGCACCGCCCTTAGTGCGTCGCTGCCCTGCGTTGCCGTTGATTCCCATGACGCCAATCGCTTCGATTCGCCGCTCCCGGCTCGGCGCTCTTCGGTAAGCCGGACGATGTGCTCCAGCGGCTCCCGTTCGCCGCCGCTAGCGCAACCCCAGAAGCACAAGCTTACCAACACGCATGTAAGCTCGCTCCGCACCATGGTTACCCCACTGGCATGCAATGGTTTTTCCCGCACTGGTTGCGGCATTCATAACGAATCCCGCGATGGTTGCAACAGCGTTTTCAGTTGGCGATAGAGCGCTTCAGGCCTACAGTCCGAAGGCTGCAGGCGAAAGTAAGCAGATCGTTCATCCACAATCCGCAGGCGTTTCGGGAAGCGGCGGGCGAGTTGCTGCATTAGTTGGGGATGGCGATAGCCCAGCACGATGTCCTGACCATCTAAATGAAGTGAGGCAATTCGCCAGCGCTGCGCTAGTAAACGGATTTCCTGCTGCCGGAGAAGCCATTCCGTCGGTTCCGGCAGGGGACCAAAGCGATCCCGTAGTTCCTCGCGAAATTCGCGGAGTCGGCGAAGAGTGGGAATCCGGCTGAGCCGACGGTAAAGCTCCATTTTCAACCGCAACTGTCCAACATATTCGGAAGGAATCCATGCCTTCCAGGGCAAATCTATCTGCACCTCCAAGCGAGTGCGCACCGGTTGCTGTTTGAGCCGGCGCACTGCCTCTTCCAGCATTTCGCAGTACAATTCGTAGCCGACGGCGGCGATGTGGCCACTTTGTTCGGCGCCGAGAAGGTTCCCCGCCCCACGAATCTCCAGATCCCGTAACGCAATTTTGAAGCCCGCGCCGAGTTCGGAGTATTCCTCGATAGCCTTGATACGGCGATAGGCTTGTGGGGATAGGGACGCGGAATTATCCACGACGAGATAACAGTAGGCGCGAACCCCTGAACGTCCCACACGCCCACGCAGTTGGTGCAAATCTGCCATGCCGAATAGTTCCGGGCGGTGAATAAAAATCGTGTTGGCTGACGGAATATCCAGACCATTTTCGATAATGCTGGTCGCGACGAGCACATCGTATTTGTGTTCCAGAAAATCGAGCATCGCCCGTTCCAGGCAATGTTCGGGCATCTGGCCGTGAGCCACGCCGATGCGGGCTTCGGGCACGATTTGCCCCAGTTGGTAGGCTATTTGCTGAATGCTCTCCACGCGATTATGCACGAAAAAGACCTGGCCATCGCGGAGTAATTCCCGCAAAATCGCTGGTCGGATACGTTCGGAATCAAAGGGGATGATTTGCGTTTCAATGGCCTGGCGATCCAGCGGAGGAGTTTCCAGGCAGCTGATGTCGCGCAGTCCCAACAAAGCCATGTGAAGTGTGCGGGGAATTGGCGTGGCAGTCATGGTGAGTACGTCCACGGTTGCTCTCAGTTTTTTCAGCCGCTCTTTATGTTCCACGCCAAAACGCTGCTCCTCATCAATGATCACCAAGCCCAGGTCTTTGAACTGCACATCGGCGCTGAGCAGACGATGGGTGCCGACAACCAGATCCACCTTACCTTCTGCAAGGCGTTGGATAATGTCGCGTTGCTCGGCAGGGGAACGAAATCGGCTCAGACATTCGACGACAAAGGGATAAGCGGCGAGTCGGCTACGGAAGGTGCGAAAATGCTGCTCCGCCAACACGGTGGTAGGCACCAAGACAGCCACCTGTTTGCCAAACTCCATCGCTTTGAAAGCGGCACGCAACGCCAGTTCGGTCTTGCCAAAGCCTACATCGCCGCACAGCAGGCGATCCATCGGGCGGGGTTTTTCCATATCCCGTTTGATTTCCGCCAGCGCTGCCAGCTGGTCAGCAGTTTCCTGGTAGGGAAAGGAAGCTTCGAATTCGATTTGCCAATCGCTGTCTGGTGGATAAGCGATGCCGGGCTCTGCCTCGCGGCGGGCTTGGATTTCCAAAAGATCGACGGCCAATTCCCAAACCGCCGCTTGCGCTCGTGCTTTGCGCCTCTGCCATGCGCTGCCCCCTAATTCGGATAACGCTGGCGCTTGTTCACCCGTGCCAATGTATTTCTGCACCAGATCTATCCGCGATACCGGCACATACAAGCGCACCCCGCCTGCAAATTCCAGGGTCAAGTGCTCTTCTTCGCGGCCTTTTTTCTCGATTCTCCGCAGGCCACAGTAGCGGGCGATGCCATGCTCACGGTGCACAACATAGTCGCCAGGGTTGAGATCGAGGAAACTGTCAATAGCTCGCGCCTCATAGCGACGAAGCCAAACCTGCCGCGGACGCGCGGGTAATTTGCCGCGACCCAACAACTCGCTGGCAGTGAGCACTAGCACCTCGCTCCCCTCTGCTGGCGCCAATAACTCCGGGGACAAGCGAAATCCTTGCCGCAATTGCCCGACCCATAAGCGTATGGCCAGACCAGCCGCTTCCTCGCCAGAGCTAGCCGCGGATATGCTCGCAGCTGGCAGTGTTGCCATGCCTACATCATCTTTCTGTCCCGCGCCTTCCAGCAGTCCCAGCAGCTGGCTGAGGCGTTGTCGTTCAGCAACGCTTTGGCAGACGATCCATACCTCGGCTTGCCTAGCAACTTGATAGATCTCCTCGCGCAGATGCGCCAACTCGCCACTGAACCGCTCCACTGACTTGACTGGTACCGTTATGGTAGCGGTGTCTGCACCAGCAGGCCACGCGGTGATATGAACTGGCCGAAACGTTTGTAGTCGCTTCATCAATTCCCGCGGCGCCATCAGCCCCCGCCAATCGCTCGCCCGTTCCCAGAAATGCCGCGCCTGCTCATCCACCTCGGCCGTTTCCACGAGCACGACCCGAGCATTAGTCGGCAGCCAGGCCAGCAAGCTGCTTTCCATAACCCCCTGCATACCGGCCGCACCAAACCGTGTCAGCGCACCCACAATCTCGACGCGCGAAACCGTTTCCCGGCTGCGCTGCGATTCCGGGTCAAAATAGCGCAACGTCTCCAATTCATCTCCAAACCATTCCAGGCGCACGGGAGCCGCTGCCGTCAACGGGTAAATGTCCACGATGCCACCGCGGCGCGTGAACTCTCCAGGCAGTTCCACCACCTCGCGGTATGTATAGCCGTGTTCCACTAACCAGTGGCATAGGGTCTGCGGTGGATAGGTATCTCCTGCTTGCAATTCCAGGCGGAATTGCGCCCAGGCTTGCGGAGACGGCAACGCCTGCATGAGCGCTGCCGGTGTCGTCAACAGCAGCGGCGGACATGCTCCTTGCTGCAACGCACAGAGCACCGTAAGCCGCTGCAATTCTGCGGGCTCTGGCGCTTCCTCCTGGCGCTGCTGGTTGACTAAGGCTGGGAACACTGCTGGAGCTTGCCCGAGGAAGGTCGCAAGGTCTCCGGACCAGGCCTCCAGATCGCCGCTGTGTCCGAGCACCACCAGCCAGGGGCGTGCATCTCCTTCCCCCACTAAAGCGGCAATGAGCAGAGCAGCGCTGGAACCCCAGGCGCCCGCAAGCAATACTTCTTCTTGCAAACGTGGCCGAACCTCCCGCCACCATTTCCCCGCGCGCAATCTCTCCGCTAGGAACTCCAGGTTCCCCCCCGAAAATCTCGCCGTTGCCCTTGCCATTTTTTCCATGGCAGTCGGTATAATTGTAACGAACTTCGTCCCCCGCTTAGCGGTGGCAACCGCGAACTGAGCTAAGCGCGTGGCTACTCATGCAGCGTAAGCTTTTTCGAACTGGTATTTACAAGAATCGCCAACGCAGTTACACGCTCCGCTATCTCTCTGTTGCTGTAGCGCTACCACTTTTCTGCTTGTGAGGATAGAGCTATGGCTCGTGAATGTACATGCTTACCGCACGTGTTAGCCATGATTATTTGCGACACGGTCATAGACGATCGCATTTCCAACAAGAAGAGCCTCATTGGCATTTTCGATGCCATAGGCACGACCGAGTTGCCTTGCGTCATCAACGAGTTGCACGTGTACGTTACCATGACCGACGGTTACGGCCGCAAACCCGTAACCATTCGCTGCGTCAAAGCCGCCGACAACGAAGTCCTGTTTAGCACCACCCAACGCATTGAGTTCCCTGACCCGTTAGCTGTGGTTGAGCTCAATGTCGGTTTCTGCGGTTGCGAGTTTCCCGAATCCGGAGAATACCGGTTTCAGCTATTGGTCAACGATCACGTCCTGGCCGAACGCAAGTTCCAGGTTACGCTTCTCGAAGAGGCCTTGGTTGAGGAAGAAGTCGAATAGTCGCGGCGCGAGTAATACAGGCTTGTGGAATCCAGATGAGCAGGTGGCATTCGGGCGACTCACCATAGTGGTGTGGCGGCGTTGACCAGACACTTTCCGGGAGCCAAAGCGCTTTAGTATTCACAAACAACTTTGACCACGGCAACAACCTCGATTTCAGCGGATCGTGACGGCTGTCGCTCCAAACCGCTTTGAGGTGTTGGGATAATTGCAGGCTGGCCGTACACCTGGTAGGGATCGGGTGCTCTTTCTGCCGCGAGGTTGATTTCTTGGATGGTCATGCGCACGGGCGCCTGATTCCCGTAAAGCGCGGTGATTTTAGTGAGGGCGTTTTCCTTGGCTTTCTTTAGCGCTTGGCTATAGGCGGCTTCCGCATTTGCCAGGAAATAACCGACCGCGGGTACTATTGCCCCGTCGGTACTCGGTTGTGCCAATGCGACAAGGGGTTGGCCCCACGGTGTCGGTGCCGGCAATACTCCGGGGATAGCCCCTTCCTGCAACGCGACGTTATGCACCTTCTGCGCAGCTTGGTGCAATTGCTCGGCAGGCAGTCCGGTGATCTCGATCAGATACAACCGCCACGCAACGTAGCCGATGACTGGGAGATCGTGAATGTCCACAGCCGCCTGATTCGCATCGAATTGCCGGACTGCTTGGAGTTGCTGATCGAGCAAGCGAATCTGGGTGCGTCCCAGTTTCAGATCGCGCCAGGCTTGCTCCAGCTTAGTGGCGCGGCGTTCGTCTTCAGCCACAGCCTCCTTGAGCGAAGGCATCCGCAATTGCAGGGTCGCCAGAATACGTACGCCATCTGCCGGTAGGCGCACCACGCCGGTTCCGTGCACTTCCACCGTGGCATGGACCTTTGCGACGTTTGATGCAAGGCTGGCGGCTTTGGGCACTTTCGCTGCAGGGAGTGTGTCTTGTCCCGAGGTCGGCCAAGTCCCACACATTGCTGCAAGCCAAACCAACACCATGCGGCGGTACATGGTTGCCCTCCGTTGTAATAGGTCATATTTGATCTCCCCCTCACCACGGCACTGTAAGGAGATCGCGGGCACACGGCAATGGCCCCTGGCTTTAGCAGATAAAGTCGCTTACGATCAACCCAGTCGCGGTCGCGCGGTGAAGCTACGCCAAGCTGCAACCCACGCCCACAATTAATAAACTAGGAGCTTGCCATGAAACACCGCTTCACTATAGCCTTCACGTTAGCCCTAATTCTGCTAGTCCTGGGTGCCGTCAGTCTGGCTCAGAACACCCCGGGAGTTGAGGCCGACTATGTAATAGTCGGCGGCACTCTATATGACGGCAGCGGGAACGAGCCAACCATAGCAGACCTTGCAATTAAGGGGGACCGCATAGTTGCGTTAGGACAGGTCGTCGCTAAACCGGGTGCCAAGGTAATTCGCGCGCGTAGTTTAGTAGTCGCACCGGGCTTCATAGATTTGCACACCCACAGCGATACGACCATTCGCCAGAAAAACACTCGCGCCAACCTGAATTATCTCTATCAAGGCGTAACCACTATAGTGACGGGCAACTGCGGTTCCGGCCCAATTAATGTAGGCCAGTATTATGCGGAAATTGAGAAGCATGGCGCGGGATCAAACGTATGTCACTTGATTCCCCACAACAGCGTGCGTGCTGCCGTTATGGGCAACGTCAATCGTCCGCCCTCCGAAGAAGAGCTGCGCCGCATGCAAGACTTAGTCGAGCGCGGCATGCAGGAAGGTGCCTGGGGCATGTCCACAGGGTTGATCTACAATCCAGGCTGTTATGCGAAGACGGATGAAATTATTGCGCTGGCTCGCGTGGTGGCGCGATACCAAGGGATTTATGCCAGCCATATTCGTGATGAGGGCGCAAGTTTATTAGATGCCATTCAGGAAGCGATAACTATTGGCCAGAAAGCTGGCTTGCCAGTACATATTTCCCATATCAAGTGCTCTGGCCGTCTGGCCTGGGGGAAAGCTGGCGACGCAATCAACTTGATTCGTAAAGCCCGGGAGTTAGGATTGCGTGTTACTGCCGATCAATATCCCTATATAGCCAGCAGCACGTCTCTGGCCGCCACCTTGATCCCGTCTATTTATCGCGAAGGAACACATCACCAAATGGTACAACGCTTAGAGGACCGCGAACATGGGCCGCGGATGCGCCAGGCTATTGAAGAAAACATTCGCCGGCATCAGAACGGCGAAACTGTGCGCATAGCCCACTACAGCAAGCGGCCGGAGTGGAATGGCAAATCGCTGGCGCAGATTGCGCAAGACCAAAAGCGGTCGGTTTTGGACATCGTGATCGAGATCGAGCGAAACGGTGGCGCTTCCGTTGTGAATTTCGGCATGAACGAAGAGGATGTGCGGCTGTATATGCGGCAGGCGTGGACAGCGACGGCAAGCGACGGCAGTGCCACGGTGCCATCCGCCGCAGTGATTCATCCCCGGCATTACGGCACCTTTCCCCGCAAAATCGGGCGCTATGCCCTCGAGCAACGGCTGATTTCTCTGGAGCAGGCCATCCGTTCTGCCAGCGGATTACCGGCGGACATTTTGCAGTTACCGCAGCGCGGCTACTTGCGGGTGGGTTATTATGCGGATGTGGTCGTTTTCGACCCAGAAACGTTTCGCGACCAGGCGACTTTTGACAAGCCGCACCAGTATGCAACGGGGGTCCGCTATCTTTTTGTCAACGGTCAAGCGGTGATTGTGGAAGGCAAGTATAACGGTAGCCTGGCGGGCAGACCCCTACGCCACCAACCCCGCCGCACTGATTGAAGGAGTTATGTGGGCGGCAATTCGCGGAATATTAGAGCGAAATCGGGGGCAACCTTCTCAAACGCGCTGAGCAGATCTGGGTCGAACTGGCCGGGAGAGTTTTTGAGGATGACCTGGACGGCAGCATCGTGAGGCAAGGCGGGACGGTAAGGCCGGGGTGAGCAAAGCGCATCATAAGTGTCGCAAATGGCGGTGATGCGTGCCGCTAAAGGAATGGACTGGCCGGCGAGGCGATCCGGATAGCCCGTGCCATCGAAGCGTTCGTGGTGATGGCGCGCAATTTCCGCGGCCATCCGCAAAAAATCGAAGGTGTGGCCTTCGTGCTGCTGGGCCATTTCTGTGAGGATATCGTAGCCGATCAGGGTGTGCATCTGCATGAGCAACCGTTCTTCGGCGCTCAGGAGCGTATCTTTGAAGCGGATGTGATCGGGCAAACCCACTTTCCCGAGATCGTGTAGAGGGACAGCTGCTTCGAGCCGGCGGATAAAACGATCTTCTATTTGTTCGGCGAATGCAGGCAGCAGAGAAGCGGCTTCTGCGAGGCGGCGCGCATAGCGGGGCATGCGTTGGTGATGGCGGCGGGCTGTGGGATCACGGTAATTGATCGCCAGCGCCAGCGTCTGCACCAGAGTATTACGCAACTGCAGGAAATCACCGCGGGTACTCGTCAGGTTTTGCTCCAGGCGGGCGTTGGTTTCAGTCAGGTAGTGAACCAAAGCTTCCAGGGCCTCCTGGGCATCCTTCAGCGCCAGGGCGCACTTGATGCGGCTGAGCATCTCTTGAAGACTAAAGGGCTTGCACAAATAGTCATCCGCGCCGCGTAACAAGGCACGCGACAATTCCTCTCCACTAATGCGACCGGAAATCATGACGATCTTGACATGTCGGCTCAGCGGCAATTGGCGGATACGTGCGACGACTTCCGGGCCTTCCATGTCTGGGAGGTTCCAGTCTAACAGCACCAAGTCGAATGTTTTACTGGAAACGAGGGCTAAGCCGTTGGCGGCGCTGTCGGCAGTTTCGCACTCGTAACCTTCCTGCTGCAGGGCGTGGCGGCAAAATTCGCGCACTGGCATCTCGTCATCTATGATGAGGATACGCGGCGTGTGATGGGAGGCAGAGGTGGTTTGGATGGAAAGCGCCCTCGAAGCCAGCTGGCACCCAGCGGAGGCTACTTGCTCGAGGCGGAGGAAGGGGAGCAAGGCGTTCATCACCGCCTGGGGTTCCGTGTAACGCTTTTCGCGGTCCGGCTGCAACATGGTGGCAAGGACCGCGTCGAGGGCAGGTGGGATATCAGGACGTAAGGCGCGCGCAGACGGAGGGGGTTGCGTACGCCGCGTTAGCAAGTCCTGTACCGCATTGCCGCGCGAGGGAAATGGCGGACGACCCGTAAGGCACCAAAACAACGTCGCCCCCAGGCTGTAGATATCAGCGCGAATGTCCACACTGGAGGCATCGCTAGCTTGTTCGGGAGCGATGTAATCGAGGGTACCCAGCACGGTGCCGGGTTCGGTCATGCGGTGTTCCAGATGCCGCACTAGGCCAAAATCGAGGAGTTTGGCCTGACCGTCGCGGGTCAGCATGATGTTGGAAGGTTTGATATCTCGATGAACGAGTTGATGGTGGTGCGCCTGTTGAAGCGCAGAAGCGACCTGATAGGCGATTTCGCAAGCCTGACCGATCGGCAACGGTCCATGCTTGTTGACCAATCTCTCCAAGTCCTCGCCTTCGACAAACTCCATGACGTAGTAATACAAGGCAGGCGAGTCGCTATCGGGCGGAGGTACTTCACCCGCATCGAGGGCGCGGACAATGTGGGGATGGCGGAGTTGGACAATGGCCCGCGCTTCGCTGCGAAATCGGGCTACTACTCGTCGCCAATCGCCGCGGTCCGCTTGAATCTCGACGATCTTGATAGCGACAAGCTGATGCAGTTGCAGATGCTCGCCTTTGTAAACTGTGCCCATGCCGCCACTGCCGAGTCGGTCCAGAATGCGATAACCGCCCACTACCAGTCCATGCCATTTCCCGGTTCGAACGCGTTCCGCCTGATAAGGGGTGAGCAATTGGGCTGCTACCAGGAAGTCAAGCAACTGCTCCGGTTCCGCGATTGTCTGGAGATGAGCGGCCTTGTCGGCAGGCAGACTCGCCAATTCCTCTTCCAGCAAGACGCGGAATTTCAGTAAATCGCCCAGCAGAAGTTGCGCTGATGAAATGACCAAAGTGGGCTCCAATGTGCTGGGTGCTTCCCGAGGGTTTCTGGCATTCGTGGCCAGGTCTCTGGCCACTTTGGCGGGAGGAGATTGCCCAAGCACAGCTGGAGATGCAGAGCCGAAACTCATGGGAAATTGCCTCATCGCCTTATTAGGCAGCGAATCCGCCATGCCAAATGCTCTTGTCCTGGTACCGGCAGTATCCTGAGCTTGGCGGCGATGGTCACACAAAGACGCCGACCGCCCTGTTGGTGCTCACGCCTGGCGCGAATTCGGCGGCAATCAAATCTAGGTTAGGTTGTTCGGCAAGGCAAAAGACTGAATGCGTCCTACTGGCCGAACAAAGTTTTTGCGCAACAAAACAGGCGGGCCGAAACCCGCCTGAAATTGACTTCCCACTATAGCTGAAAGCCGCTCACGCAGATGTGGCATCGACAGCGGCTTGCCCGAGCAATCCTCTCGTTAAATCAGGCCTTCGAGGACCTTGCCACCACGTTCGCCGGTGATCTTACGAGGCCGGCCGAGCGGGTCGCGAATTTGCGTTTCTGGGGCGATTCCCAGGGCCTGATAGACGGTGGCAAACAGGTCGCCGACCGTACAAGGCTTGTCTTTGACGTCCATGCCATCCGCCGAAGTAGCACCGTACACTTGACCGCCCTTGATTGGGCCGCCGCCGATCACTACTGACCAACACCGTGCCCAATGGTCGCGGCCGTTATTCTGATTGATACGCGGTGTTCGGCCGAATTCGCCCATCCACAACAGCACCGTATGTTTCAACAGCCCGCGTTCCTTCAGTTCGCGAATGAGCGTGCCCATGCCACGATCCAGACGGTCCACCAGGCCACCCTGGGCGGAATTGTTGTGCAAGGCGTTGAAAATGTTATTGTGGTTATCCCAACCGCCCATCGAAATTTCAATCGCGGGGACACCAACTTCGACCAGCTTTCGCGCCAGCAGACAGCCTTGCCCGAACGGATTGTTCCCGTAGGCTTCGCGCACTTTCGGGTCCATCGGCTTGCCGTCGTTTTCCTTGGTCAGGTCGAAGACCGACTTGAGCTTCGAGGCGGTCAGGTCAAACGCCTTCTGGTACACTTCTAAATGGGCCTTGGCCGCTTCCCCACGATCTTCCTTGACGAATTGCTGTTCGATGAGGCCCAGCAGGCCATAGCGGTTGCGCAAACGCATCTGGGCCATAGCATCTCTCTCGTTAGCAAGCTCCCCGGGGGGACTGATATTCTGTGGCGGCGTACCAGGGTTCTGCACGGTGAATGGCGCATAAGCCATACCCAAGAAACCAGGGCCTTCGGCAGGTCGGCTGATGCTAATAAAGCCGGGCAGCGATAAATCTTTGGGCGTTACCAGGTGGCAAACCACTGAACCGATGGAGGGAAACTGGATAGCGGGGTTGGGCGCGTACGCGGTGTGCATTAGGATTGTGCCGCGTTCGTGACTAGCCTCGTTGCTCACAAGCGAACGGATGATGGCGAGGCTATCAATTTGCTCGGCGATTTTCGGCATGTGTTCGCAAATTTCCACGCCAGAAACCTTCGTCTTGATCGGCTTGAATTCGCCGCCCGTCGGCTGACCGGGTTTCAGGTCCCAAGTGTCCATGTGGCTCGGGCCACCACCCATCCAGAAAATGATGAGCGATTTGTGTTCGCGTTTCAGCGACGGTGCTGCCGCCAGGATGTTCTGCAAGAACTCCTGACTGGCTCCGGCCATCAGCGAAAAGCCGGCCACGTGTTTCAAGAAGTGCCGGCGGCTCATGGATTCGGGAATGCTCGGCATCCACATAGTTCAACCTCCCGTTCGGTTGGTGGTTTGAGTTATTCCTGTGCCTGTTGGCTTCCCCTTGTCCACTTCTTGGACGCATCGAGACGACAAAAAGTTCCCTGCTGGTTTCGAGGATTATGGTCAGACCGTGAGGCCCGCGGCAGCTGGGGTCTGGTTGGGATCTGCAGTGAGCTGGCCATTCAGCGCTTCTTCCCACTCCCGTGGCCAACGGCGGCATTGACGGAAAAAGCGGAGCGGGTTTTCCAGGACGACGCGGCGGATCACTGCTTCGCTATGCCCGCGCCGTTTCATCTCCTGAATGAACTTCGGCACCGCCAGCGGATCGGAAGGGCCCCAATCTCCTGCAGAATTGACCAGGATGCGCTCCGTACCATACATTTCAATCATGTCGGCGGCACGTGGTGGCGTGCACTTGGTCGTCGGATACAAGGTCATCGCGCACCAGTAACCAGCTTCCAACGCGTGGCGGATGGTATGTTCCTCAACATGGTCAATGAGAACGCGCTCGGGGCGAACTCGGCTGTCGGACTTCAGCATGTCAAGGATCATCCGCGTGCCCATATATTTGTCTTCGAGGTGGGGCGTGTGGATCAGGACCAGTTCGTCGTATCGTGCGGCGAGGTCCACTTGCTCGAGGAAGACGACGGCGTCGTTGCGCGTGTTCTTATTCAGCCCGATTTCCCCGATACCCAGCACGTTGGGGCGTTCGAGAAACTGCGGAATCAGGGAAATCACTTCGCGGGCCAGGGAGACGTTTTCCGCTTCCTTGGCGTTGATGCACAGCCAGCAAAAATGGCGGATGCCATACTGGGCGGCTCGTTTTGGTTCGAATTCTACTAGGTGGCGGAAATAGTCCAGAAAACCGTAAGCGCTAGCCCGATCGAAGCCAGCCCAGAAGGCCGGTTCGCTAACTGCCAAGCAACCGCATTGGGCCAGCCGTTCGTAATCATCGGTGATGCGCGAGATCATGTGAATATGGGGGTCAATGTAGTACATGGTTCAGCTCCTCGGCCTAGGCGGGCCTGTGGGGCGTGGTAGCGTTAGCTCCGGCGAGTATGCTGGGGACGTTCCCAATTCGGATCGTAAGGGCGGGAAAAGATCATTTGCAGGCGCTCAGCTCGGCCCGGGGTGGCACTGATCAATTCGTGCAGCGCCTGGTGGATTTGTTCCAAGCGTGGATCGGCAGGCAGGGGCCCACCCCGATCCATGCGATCCAGAATCGCGGCAATGTCGAGCAATTTACTGCGCAGCTCCAGAAAATAGCGATTCAGCACCTCGCTGGCAGACAGGCTGTTAACAGTCATGGCACGATCTCCGCACAGCCGGAGCGACTTAGCGGGTATGGGCAGTGCTGGCAGGCGTCGCGGCTTCTCGACGCCCGGGCGGCTGCCGCCATTGTAGTGGTATGAGGACATTGAGGCTGCCCGAGCGGAAGCCCTCCAGGTCTAGAGTAATAAACTGAAACCCCTGTTGTTTCAGGAAGCTCAGCAGCTGTTCGCGAACATCTGGCTCGAGCAAGCGTGGCAACTCTGTGATGGGGACCTCGATGCGGGCTAATTCGCCAGCATGAAGGCGGACACGGCAATCGCGCACACCCAAATGATCGCGGAGCCAGTTTTCCGCGGCTTCGATGCGGGCGACACGTTGCGGCGTAACTTCTATACCCGGGGCGATTCGGCTGGAAAGGCACGGGGAAGCAGGTTTATCCCAAATGGGTAATCCCCAAGCCTTTGCCAGTTCGCGGACTTCTGTCTTACGCAAGCCAACTTCCGCCAGGGGATGGCGTACGCGATGTTCGGCTGCCGCCTGTAATCCCGGACGATAGTCGCCCAGGTCGTCCAGATTGGTACCACTGCAAATCCAGGCGACTCCCCATTGCGGCAGCAAGGCTTCCAATCGGGAATACAACTCGCTCTTGCAGTAGTAGCAACGCTGGCCGTCGTTGCGCAGGTAATTGGGGTCGGCAAATTCCTGGGTAGGGATAACTTCATGGCGGACGCCGATTTGCCGTGCGATTTGCCGCGCCAATTCGAGGTCACGGCGGGGCACACTCGGACTGTCCGCGGTAACAGCAAGGGCACGCTCACCCAGTGCGCGCTGCGCCGCCAGGGCCACCAGCGCGCTATCCACGCCGCCGCTGAAGGCCACCGCTACACTGCCCAGTTCCCGCAGCACGCCCAGCAATCGCTCTGCCTTCGCTTGTAAATTCGGCTCCAGCATGCGGGCACCTCAGACCCATCGGTCTCCCGTCACCATCATACAACAGGCACAGGCAAAAGACGACCTTCCCGGCGATCGGTCAGGTCAACCCTGGATAGAATTTGCCCAATTGTTTCCGCCCGCTACCCATCGGTCCGCATCGTCAACGCCTACTCACAGGTCAAGTAGTCTCGCTGCTATAGAGTACGAGCTGACGACGAGCGCCCAGAATCAGGCCGCTGCTTGGGCCTCGGATTGGGGGGCGCCTTCTGTTGCTCGAAGCATGAAAAACCCCTTGCGCGAGACTCTTCGACTTCCAAGAAAGCTTGGGGCTAGCTGGATGCAAGGCCCAGATTGGGGTGAGCTTTTCAACGGCCAAACGCGAGTCGGGGGCCCCTAGGCTTAGAAGTATGCTGCCTGGTGCGGAGGGCAAAAGCCCTCAAACGAGACCCCAATAACGGCGTAACACCCATTCAGCAATGATGATCAGGGCGAAGAGCAACAGTGCAGTTCCTTGAACCAATGGCATAGGTTTATCCCAATCGGGATAGCGCTCGGTGATTTTACGAACAATGGATTCCCCGCCTTGGTATTGTTCCAGGAGCTTGGTCAGACCCGTATGTGCCAGGAAAATGCCGCCCGTACGTATGCAAAGTTGCTGCAGCAGGTCAAAATTGGCAGAGCGGTTGAGGTCTTCGCGGCTGATGTCGCTGACGATAAAGGAGACGGAAATGCGTTCGCCAAACGGCTTGCCATTGAGTTCAGCCGAAACGAACAGAACATATTGGCCGAGTTGCAGTGTTTCATCGCGTGGAATCGTTACTCGGACTTTACCATCGGCACCGGAGCGTGGCTCCAGACGCAGTTGCTGCGGGACCTGCTCGCCGGGCTTGAGGAGCTCCAGATGGAAAAGGACACCTTCGACGGGCAGGCGTTCATCGCGTGCACCCCCTGGTTGGACACGCACCGCCTGAAGCAAGACGCCCTGCGAGGAACCGCGCGGCAAGTCGAGCAGCTCTAAATCGGCATAAATGGCATCCCCCTGTTGCTCCTGACGTGCCAGCCAGAGCACCAGCTGTCGCCAGAAACGGATAAAGGCCACCTGCCCTTCGGTCAATTCGCCCGGCGGTTGCGGTTTGAAGAAGGCCTTGGGATCGAAAGGCGGCATAGTCCAGCGCCAGGTCGTGTCCACGGCCAAGGCAGCAGATCGGCCCGTACCGATGCCGTCTAGAATGGCCAGCAGCACATGGCCTTTGCCGTCGGGCTCCGAGGTTGCGAGAACCTGCGCGCGGACGACGGGGCGTCCCACTTTGCTCCCGCCAGAAAGCGGCGGTAACTGCCGCCAGCGTTGCAGGGAGGTCTTCGGATCAGGGCCTTGCCGCAGAATGAAATGATGCTCCGCCAATGCTCGTGGCTCAGGAATAAAAGGCACTTCCAAGAACTGATTTGGGCCGCCTTCCAGCGAACCCGACTCGCTCATGTCCACGGGAAGGATTCTGGCCAGGGGCGTATTGTGCCAGCCGCCCGCGGCAAAGCTGTTATGCCCACCAATCATCAATAACCCGGCCCCACGCTTGTCCACGGCGTCGGCAACATGGCGCAGGATTTCGGGACTGAACTGCGCGGCGGGAATATCGCCGAGAATAAAGACGTCGTAATTCGTGCCCTTCAGGTTTTCCAGGAGCTTCTGTCGCCAATCGTTCTGGTCAGTTACGCGGTAATTGAAATCAGTGTAAACCGAGATGCGTTCATCGCCCTTGAAGGCACGGGTGATTTCCCGTGGTTCCCAAGCGCGCAGGCGATCGAGATACAGCACGCTCACCCCTTCTTTGGTTACCGTGATGGTGGTAACTTTCTCGTTGTTGCTCAGGTCGCGTTCATTGGGTTGAGGATCAGCGCGAAGAGTCACCCGGATGTTGCCGGGTTGATCCGGGGTGCGAGCAGGCGGCAGGGCGAAACGGAAAGTCTGATGAGGCCGTTGTGGCGTCAGCGTCAGCGTGACTTCTTCGCCCAGCTTTTCTGCGTGCAGCGCAGGCTTGCCGTCTATGAGCAAGCGGACAGTGATCGGCTGGTTGAGGAACTGTTGGGTATTGACCACGCCAGTCACGACGAGGCGGTCCTTGATGCGAACATGACGGGGCGCCTCAATACGGGCGACCTCGATATCCGGCAACAAAGCTGTGCCTCCAGGATGACCGAACCCAACGGCATGAATCCGGACACCCCGTTCCCGCGCCGTTTGCACCACCTCGTCTAGTTTGGGGAAGTTGTAGGTATCGCGGCCATCGCTCAGCGCAATCACAGCCAGGATAGGCTTATCCGAGGCTTGCTCCTGTTCCCGTATCGCACGGTGAATGGCGTCCAGCAGCCCAGTGTTAGGGCCATCAGGCTTGTCGTCAACTTTGGGCAAGGCATCGGGGTTTATAGGTCGAAGCCGGCCCGCTTCGTCGAAACCATACAGCGCTAGCTCAACCAGACGTTGCCGGCGTAGTTGTGCTAGCAACTCTTGTGCTTGTTCCAATTCGCCAGCCGCTTTTTGCCAGCGGGACAAATCGGGCGGTTCATCGCGTTCCTGCATGCTGCGGCTCGTGTCAACAAGTAGGATAAGCCAACCGTGACGTGTTTCCGTGAAAGTAATCTCCCAGGTGGGCCGAAGCAGGATCAGGGCAAGCACCATCAGAGCGAGCAGTCTTAACACCAAGAGCGTCACCACTTGGTGCGGTCGGGCCACCATAGGTGCCTGGTCATTCCACAATGCAGTCATTCGCAGCGCAACCCACCCAGCTACCGCCACCAGCACGCTACCCACAATGTTGCACATCTGTTCGCGCAACGCCTCGCCGAGGGCTGAGAATTGCCAGTCGCGAACCAACAAGGAATTGGCCAGGCCGTGCAGAGCATAG
>BEIM01000013.1 GCA_002898995.1 bacterium HR36 | reverse complement strand
CGAAGCAGGAGCCACTGCCTTGCGCGGTGGTGCTTTCAAGCCGCGCACCAGTCCGTATTCGTTCCAGGGTCTCAAAACTAAAGGTCTGGAGCTCCTCGCCGAAGCCCGCGACCGCACCGGCTTGGCCATTGTCACTGAAGTGCTGGCTCCCGAGCACGTGCCTGTGCTCGCCGAGTTTGCAGATGTGCTGCAGGTCGGGGCCCGGAACATGCAAAATTTCCCACTCCTAGAAGCGGTCGGAGAATCGGGCCTCCCCGTCTTGCTCAAGCGAGGGCCGGCCGCAACCATTGAGGAATTCCTCCTAGCGGCGGAGTACATCCTCAAGACTGGCAACACCCAGGTCATGCTGTGCGAACGCGGTATCCGCACCTTCGAAGACCATGTCCGCTTTACGCTACCCCTGGCGAGTGTCCCCTGGCTCCACGAACACACCCACTTGCCAGTTGTGGTGGATCCGAGTCATGGTACTGGACGTGCCTCGCTGGTTACGGCCATGGCGCGAGCGGCAGTGGCGGCTGGTGCTGATGGCCTGATGGTGGAAGTCCACCCTGACCCAGAACATGCCTGGAGCGACGGTTTCCAGAGCCTGACGCCCGCCCAATTTCGCCAACTGATGCACGAATGCCGCTCCATCGCCGCGGCCCTCGGCCGCACCTTGTGAGCCAGTCAAAGCTCCTCGCGCTCATGCCAAGCGCTCTCACCCCAGCTGGCTCACGCTCGCCGCTCGCGTTTGCCTGTGAGACTGCACTTGCAAGGAAGACGTAAGCGCTTGCAGAAATGCGTGGTTTCCCTTGGTGGATTACCCTTGTGGGCGTGAAACGTAGGGGCCATGTCAGAATCGCGCACGCCTAACGCTGCGATTTCGCCCAATGGGTGAACCGCACCAGAAGCGGCGGCACAAGCCCGCTGTGCAGCGAAGCGGTCTGCCCACGGTGCAATGTGCTTACTTCCCGAATCCTGTTTGCCCCGCTGCTCCCTGGAAAGCACTCGACTGCTCGTGCTGGAGATTGACGCGGACGGTATAATTACTGTGCTAAAATCCAAAGCCGGCTTGCGCCCGTAGCTCAACTGGATAGAGCAGCGGACTACGGATCCGCAGGTTGGGGGTTCGAATCCCTCCGGGCGTACTTAAACTTTGGTTGTGTGTAGAAAAATATTGGTGTGCGTTGGGCCGTATACATGGGGCTGTATTGGCGAGTAAGTTTCTGCCACCCTCGCAACTCAGTGCCAGTTTTGCCGGGAGGTCCCTAAGCCGAATAGGTTGCAGCTAGACAGGGGCTGCGGAAACGATGCTGCCGCGGCAGGCGGCAGTCCGCCGGTAACATGCGGGCGTTTACAGTGCTACGCAAACTAGCAGTGCGTCTGGGACTCCCAAGCCGGCTGGTACACAGCCGGCAAACCGTGATGTGGCGGCGTACTCGGCACCCGTACGCGCCTGGCTTTCTCAAGCGGAGTGGTATACAGTCAGCCGTCCGTCCTGCTGCTGGAGCTGGTCACCGCTCCGCCACTGACTTGCGCTAAGACTTCTTGCCACCTACACCCTGTGCTCCCTTTCGCTGAAGATCCAGGCAAACCACTTCGGTTCGCTAAAGTCCTGGAGAATGCGGTAAATGCCTGAGTGCCTGTTTCGCTGGAAAGTTTGTCTATACCACTGCTGTGATTATCCCGTGAGTTCCCTACACGCTATTGAAAAACGGTCGCCGCGAGTTGCTGACGATGAACTTGCCGTGGGTGAATGGGCTGGAGGCCGAGTAGGCTTTCGCTAGTGGGTGAGTCGTTTATGCCAATCGTCCGTCCTTGCCGCGGGAAGACGGCTCTTGATACGGTTTGGCGAGTTCGTAAGTTGTTGACCCGGGGAAGACGCGTTCGCCTGCCGATCCGCCGATTGTAACAAACTTCGTCGAGTAACTGGTGTAAATAGCCAGATCAGTGGCGCACTACGAGGGTACCGCTCTTGGCCAAGCGTCCTCGGGCTAGTCCAAGGCACAAGGCTGCGAACTAATGCAAGGGGGGCAGAATATGTGCAGGCTTGGGAGAATTGCGGCGCTGGTGGGGTTGTTTCTGCTGTGGAGTCTGGTAGTAGTGCCTGGCGATTCTCCATCGCGCGTGCGGCACCCGAATCTGCTGCTCAATCGGCAAGAACTGGAAGAGATTCGGCAAAAGATAGAGCAGCAGGGGTGGGCGGCGGCCCTGTTTGCGCGGGTCAAGGCCCTGGCCGATGAGCCAGGTGTTCACCCCGAACGCAACTTGCGGGAAACGGCCCTGGTTTACGCCATCACCCTGCAGAAATCCTACGGGGAAAAAGTTCGACAACACCTGGTACACCTGGCGCGTGCTTCCCTGCCCGAATATGAGAAGGTGAACCTCCCCCTGCAGCCAGAGTTCGGCGCCTGGGGTCCGTGGGGGGTTTACGCCTGGGCTTACGATCTCTGTTACGACTGCTTTGCGCCGCAGGAACGGGAGTTGGTGGAGCGCTGGCTGCGCACCGTGGCATGCACTATTATCGCGGGCGAAAAACTTTGGACAACAACACCGAACCTTGTCTTCGACAAGCACTGTCGCGTGGGGCTGATCGGCTACTGCCTGGGAGATAAGGAACTGATTGATTGGGCGTTGCATGATCGGGGGGCCCATGGGCCGCGCCGCGGCGGCTTCTATGCGGTGCTGGACAGCATGATTCAAGACGGCCATTTCTGGGGTGAGGCTCCCATTTATGCATTGCATTACGACGTGCACGGCATGCTCGCTCTGGCGGAAGCGGCTCGCCATTATGACGGCACTAATCTGTACGATTACGTAGCGCCGAAGAGCAAGGCCTCGATTCGGAGCATTCTCGACGGTTATCTGCGCATGGCATTTCCGCTGGAACGAACCGGGATCGGCCAAGGTTCGATTCGCCTAGCCACTTTCGGAGACGGTGCAACAAGCTACGGCCCCCTGGGGACGTTGCACGACACGTTTCTGGCTAACCCTATAGGTCGGCCAGCTCCCGGCGAGATTCTCGGGGAGCTGGAGATTGCGTACCGATACTACCGCGACCCTGGATACGCCTGGCTGCTCTGCCTCAACCCTGCCCGCGACCACGCGGTAGTTTATGGCCGGGCAGTTTGGGGTTATACCGCGCTGACCCACGGGCTCGCCTTGCCAGACAACCCGCCAGCGCCGCCAGCGCCGAGCGGGGTATATCCCAGCCAGGGATTCGCCATGCTGCGGGCCGACGAATCCCCTCGTTATTGGACGAGCGGGGCACTGGCTGCGGTCATCCGCCTCGGACGCGCCATCGGGCATGGCCATGAGGACTACTATAGCCTGATTCTCCACGGCAAAGGTCGCCTGCTTTATCCCGATCTTAATGTGATTCAATATGAACCGACCTACCTCAACTGGACACACGAGGGGATCGCTCACAACACCCTGCTGGTGGATTATCAATCGCCACGACCGGGGCCTTTCACCACGCAACACGAATTCACGCCGGAGGTCAAATATTTTGCGATCCGCGGCCAGGCATTTGCGGACGTGGAGCAAAGTCGTACTCTGCTTCTTGCGCCGGAGTATCTCGTCGATGTTTTCCAGGCCGCCGATCAGCGTGGGCGCGTGCGTACTTATGATTGGGTGCTGCATGGATTAGGGCGTTTGTATCCTGGCAATCCCCAGGCTTACCAACCCGGTAACGATCTGCTGCCGTTCTACTGGTGGATAGACAACGAGCGTCGCCGCACCACCGATGCCACCTGGCAAGCGGACTGGCTGCAACAGAGCGCAGGGGTTACTCCTGGGGCACAGCCGTTGGGCAAGGAATGGTTTACCCAGCGTGTGGGCGTGCGCCTGACCATGCTGGGCGAACCGCAGACGCAGGTATATTGCGGAGACGGCCCAATCACCGATGGGCCGCCTTATCATCGCATTGAAGGCCATCCTGAAGGCAGCTCGCCGTTGGTGATCGCTCGGCGGCGTGCAGTTGCCACTTCGTTTGTAGCAGTGCACGAACCTTACGACTCGGCTCCCCAACTGGTGCAAGTCGAACGTCTTCTGGATAAGCCGACCACGGATGTGATTGCTCTGCGCTTGCAGGCGCCGCGTTTCACCGATTATGTCCTGCTGGGCCAATCAGCCGACCAAGAACTTTGCGTCGAGAACACTGCTGGCGTGGCCTTCCGCTTTCGCCGATATGCCTGGTTGCGCCTGCGTGGCGACGGTTTAGTAATCCGTGGTCAGGTATCAGGGTTTCGCCTGCCCTGGCAAAAATCAGAACCACCGAAAGTCATCCTGAACGGCCAGGAGATTCAAGCCCACTTGTCAGGCGGCTGGCTGAGCTACGGTTCACTGGCGCCGCTGCCCCACCCACCCGCAGTTGCTCCGCCGGCCCCACCATCCTCGGAACAGCGTGCCTGGATCCATGCCTGGTTCCTGCCCGAGGAAGTTCATCTGCCTGTCCAGGGTGAGGGTGAGGCCACGCTGCACCTGACGTGCATTGGCCAGGGCTCCGCCCAAGGCACGTATGAGGTTGTAGCCCCTGCGGGTCTGGTGGTTTCGCCAAGCCGGGTCGATGTGCCCGCCTTGCAACATGGACAGAGCCACCAGGTACGCCTGCGGATCCGCGCCACCGCAGATGCGCCAGCACGCCTGGATACGGTCCATCTCCGACCCGTGCAGGACGCTGCGTTGGCGGCAGCCGATTTGGCGGTGAGTGTGGGTGTGGTCATGACTGAAGACCGGCGGCTGCCCCGCCTGGCCCAGTTCGTCGTCCGCGCTCCAGGTTACACGATGCGGGTGGATCATTTCAGCGGCGTTTCCTATTACTTGCTGGATGCCGATGGCCACCGACGCCACGGGCGGATGAACAACACGAATTTCATTCAGGGCTTTCCCGGCGTGCAACGTGGCAATACCTGGTGTTTCCGCTATCGTCAGCCCTGCCGCTTTGTCTGGCGCGGGCCGAACACATTGACCGTAGGGTGCGACGGGCTATACAACGATGGCGATGCGCGGTTGCAATATACCTTTCACCCAGACCACATCGAAATCGCTCTGGTGCCGCCCACTCGCCCCGATGTCGAACACACCGTCTGGCTCGGTAATTTCAATGCGTTACAGGCGCCCCAGCACAACGGCCAGCAAAAAGCCCCCCACGAGCCAATTGTCGCCGACCGCTTCTTTTTCCGACACCCGGTGTACCGCCAAGGGGTGCTGCTGATTCTGCCCCAAAAACTGCCGCTGCGCTATCTGGGTTCGGCAGTGCATTTCCCGCTGCGTGCTGGGCAGAAGGTCATCCTCCGGTTCGCGACCGCAGAGCAGGCGCAACCAGAATTGAGCCCATCCTCGGGAAAGAGCGAATCAGCAGCTTCTGCGGCGAACCCTGCCGCCCAATCAGCAGCGCTAGAAGTGCAGGTGGGCCCTCTGGCGGAGTCGTTTCGCGGTCAAGACGGAGCCACGGTGCAAAAAGCCATTGACTACGTCGCCGAGCGCGGTGGGGGCGTTGTCTGCTTGGCGCCCACTCGGTTTGTGCTTCGCAGTCCGCTTCAGCTGCGCGACCACGTGCAGTTGCTGGGTGTCCCGCATCAGACCGTGCTTGTACCTCACGACTGGTGTGTGGTGGCGTTAGCCGAAGACGCCCGGGCAGGTTCCCGCGAAATCCGCTTGGCCGAAACACGCGACCTGCGCGTCGGCGACGGGATTGCCTTGCGCGACGACCAAGCCAGCGGTTTTGCCATCACCGTCACCACCCTCGCAGAGCAAATCGGCCCAAACCGTTTCCGCCTCGCCCAGCCCGTGGTACGAGGTTATTCGGTAAAACAGCGCGCCCGTGCCGCACGGTTATTCCCCTTGATCCTGGGCGAGCGCGTCCGACATGTGCGCATCCAGGACATTACCATCGAAGGGCGACGCCCGCACGCTCCGTTTTACCAGTTCGCTGACGGCTGCCGCACTGCTGGGATTTACCTTTACCAATGCGAGGACGTCGTGGTCCGCGGCTGCGTGGTGCGCGATTACCCGGGCGATGGCATCAGTTTTCAGTGGCAGTCCCGCCGCGTGACCATCGAGGACTGCCTGGTAGCGAACAACAATGTCTTCGGCATACACCCTGGCAGCGATTCGCACGATTGCCTGGTACGGAACAATCGCATCCAGGGTAACGGTGGGCCAGGGCTATTTGTTTGTGTCGGCGTCAAGCGGACGCGCTTCGAGAAGAACCTCATCCAGAACAATCGCGGACCTGGTATCTCTATCGGCTGCTGCGATACCGATAACGTCTTTACAGCGAATACCATTACGGGGAACGGGCGTGGGGCAATCCTGTTCCGTGATGACCGCAATGAGCAAGGCCAGCCCGCGGGGGCTCATCGCAACCGTTTCGAGAAAAACATCATTCTGGACAACACCCCGTTTTCCGCCGACGGAGCCATGGGCCATATTGCGATTACCGGAGTCCATGAAGAGCTTGTGTTCCGCGAGAACATTATCGGCCGCAGCCAGCCCGAAGGCGCGGAGGTTGCAGGTATCCTTATTCTCGGCCAAGCACCTGGCCTGGTGGTAGAGGGAAATGAGTTCCGCCACGTCCAGCCTCAGAAGGCGAGCAAATAACAGCGGCGCTGGCTTTCAGGCAAGCCCGCGAACCACGGGGGCAACGTTGGGGTGGAGAGCGGATCCCGTCCAGCTAGGGTACTTGCGCTGCTGGGCCGCTGTAGTCGGTCCAGCGCGCCGGTTTGGCAAAAAGCTGTGCCTCGCCGGCACTTCCTTCGCTGTTGCTGAGGCGACCGCCACCATAATGGGCGGAGATGCTGCGTGCCATCCGCAGCCCGGCAAAGCCGAAGTTCGTCTGCCCTAACCGCAGTTCGGCCAGCGGCGTCGTGAACAGCACAGACCACTCGATCCACAACTCCCCTTGGGGTAGCGGCTGCAAAGTCACATAGAAATCCTGTTGCATGAGCAACGTGTTATGGACGTCGAACCAGCCGAGCCGAACCGCCATGCCGCCGAAATTTTCCCCATCCTGATAATGCAGCCATTGCAACTGGCGGATTTGTTGACGATTGCTCGGGCGCTCCTCCCAGAAATTCACCCCGCCCACGTCGCGGTGGCCGAACCACCAGGAACGATGGTGCTCGTGGCTGTAATCGGCGGGATGACCCATCCGCGTCAGCATCCGCCCCGACGGACCGACCACCGGCCAGAAAAACGGTCGCGGATGGCGTGAGCCGAAATGCCAGCGCAACCGCTCGCTTCCCGCCACCCACAACGCTACCTGCTCATCGGGCAGGGGCACAATTTCTACCGGGCCGTACACCTGCGTTTTTCCCTCCGACATGGATGACTCCCTTTTCAGCGGACTGACCTACGCCAACCATATAGCCGGCGAGCACGACCTGCCAGCGGTGAATGTGAAAGCCCCCGGATTTCCTCCGGTCAGGCTGACGCACTGCCTGCGGCTAACTGCCAGCGCGGAGACGCAGGATGGCAAAAACGCTGCCGCCGTAAATCGCCGTCAGCACCGCCAGCCACGTAAAGGATTCGCCCGGCCGATGGCGCATCTCGCGGGGGAAATGGCGTTCGGCAATGTCTGGCGGAGGCACCACCGGTAACCCGCTGACCTGGCCTTGGGCGTTAGTCACCGCGGGTCGGCGCGCCCCGCTCTTCTCCCGATCTCGTTCCATAGCGTCCGCCTCGAGCACAACCATCCCTTCGTAGGCCCAACGGGTCG
The DNA here is from genome assembly GCA_002898995.1 of bacterium HR36. Lineage (GTDB taxonomy): Bacteria > Planctomycetota > Planctomycetia > Gemmatales > HRBIN36 > HRBIN36. Next base: position 10,943 of record BEIM01000013.1, on the reverse strand, counting down.
GCATGATTCGGCAGACGGCCTGCATAGCGTCATGCATTTTGCGGATCGGAAACATAGCCCCGCTCAGTACCACCATCGGGATCAAAACCAATGGCAACAAGGCAACTGCCATTTCCGAGGTGCGGGCCGGTGCCGAGATGCACAAACCGATAGCCAGCCCGGCCAGCGCGGCCGTCAATGTGAAAGCATACATGGCTGACAAACTCGCCTTCCAATTGCAATAAAGGGAAATGAGCACCAGCAGTACCAGACATTGCACGATACAAAGGCCGCCGAGGATTGTCAGTTTGGACAACAGGTAGGACCACAGTCGCAGTCCGACCATGCGTTCGCGGTGAAAGATGGCCCACTCGCCGACAATCTCCCGCACGGAGTTAGAGCAACCGAACCACAACGCCGCTAGGCCGGCTAGGAAGATCGTCTGCGGCTTGGCTTGTAAGTAATCCTGGGGGTCGGAGCTGGAAGCCGATCGCGCGAGAACCAGCACGACTAGCAAGGCGACTACTGGCGCCTGTGCTAGCAGGATAGTGCTGCCCCAGGTGTCGCGCCATTTGACACGGAAACAGCGGCGCATCAGTGTCCAGAGTTGTATCCAGCCAGGCGGTCGCAGGGACACCGCCGGGCGGGCCGATTGCCGCGGTTGCGCTACCCGCTGATTGTCCGACGAGAGTCGGCGGTTCTCGACAAAGTCGCGGTAATACTTCGATTGTCGGTAGCATTGCACCCAGTGGCTTGCCGGACGCCGGTTCAGGCCCCGCAGGACTTCATCCGGCAGCGGATCGGCTCCGGGTTTGAGGTTCGGTATGCCCTGCGGATTGAAAAAATGCACTGCGTCTGGATACGCTGGGCCGTAATACACTAACTGGCCCGGTTCTGGGCTGTTGCGGTCTTTGCCGATGAGGATGAGGTGATCGAACAAACGGTAAACGTCCAAGCCAGGTTGGTGAATGGTAACGACGATGATCTTGCCGCTGTCGGCCAGCCGGCGCAAGGCCTCGACCACCAGCAACGCATCCTCCGACGACAGTCCAGATGTCGGCTCGTCCAGGAAAAGCACCAGGGGATCGGTGAGCAGTTCCATAGCCAGGTTGACGCGTTTGCGCTGGCCACCGCTGATCCCCTTGCGTTCCGGCGAACCGATGAGCACGTCCTCGCAGCCCTCCAGACCGAGCTGAGCGATTACCGCCTCAATTCGCTGGTGGATTTCCGCGTCGCTATAATCCGTGGGTAACCGCAGCCGGGCCGAATAGTACAACGCCTCGCGCACCGTCAGTTCGCGGTGCATGATGTCGTCCTGGGGCACGTAGCCCATGAAAGGGGAAAACCGCGCGTAGTTGTCGTACAAACTTTCGCCGTTAAACAGTACGTCGCCCTGGCTAGGTCGCAAGTAGCCGCACAGGCACATCAGCAACGTCGTTTTGCCGGCACCGCTGGGTCCCATCAGGGCGATAAGTTCGCGGGGAAAAAGTGTCAGCGAGATGTCACGGATCAGCCATTTACGACCGACACAGACTCCGACCTGCCGAGCCTCCACTACCAGCCGCTCGCGGTAGTTCCATTGTTCCAGCTGGCCGTCGGGGCGTATGCGCAGGCACTGCGTGCCGACCTGCACCTGGTCGCCAGGCTGCAACACGATTTGGCCGTGGAGTGGTCGGCCGTTGACGAAGACACCGGGTGCGGCTCCCTGTGCCTGCAGCAGAAACTGGTTCCCTTGCTGCACCAGCTGCGCTGCCTGGCGGCCGAGCCAAGGGTCGGCTCCGATCTGCTGACGGCCCAGAAGCAACGGTCCGCCCTGCGGCTGAACCCAGCCTTGCACCCTGCGCCCTTGCAACAGCTGCGCCACCGGAACGCGATACGTACCAAGATAGACCACATCCTGCGGTGAGACTGCAGCCCGCTGCACCCGCTGATAAACATGCCCCACTGCCGTTCCGTTGAACGATTGCAAATCCTCAATGTACATGCTGCCATCCGCCAGTTGCACCAGCCGGGCATGATACCGCGAAACGGTCGGATGGTCGAGGACGACATCGTTATCCGGGGCCCGACCGATGCGAATCACGCGACCCGCAGCCGCGGCATCAACTGCGCTACCAGGGGCGGCGCTCGGCCCGACTGGCGGTCTCTGGGTAGCGGCAAGCCTAGCCACATTGCCCGCATCACCGGATGCCGCTGCCGCGATCCCTTCCCCTGTTGCCTGCGGGAAAACCCGCGACCACGGCAACGGCACCGCATTTGCCAGCAGAATTTGATCGCTCGGCCGAACTGTTACCAACCCACGGATGCGCACGCCGTTGACATACGTGCCATTGGTCGAACCCAGGTCTGCCAGCACCCAGCCGGCCTCGGTGCGCGTTAGTCGGCAATGCCGCGCCGAAACTTGCGGATGATCCACCACGATATCGCAGTCAGGCGCTCGGCCAATTATCCACTGCCGCTTAGCCGTGGACATATCGCGATCTCCGCTGGCTCCAGGGCTACGCCGCTGCCGTCGGCATTCACCGCTCTGCCCGATTGAGTTACTCTCTGTGCACATTACCCTCGCGATTCCCTTGCAGGATGTTCCCATCCAGCCTTGGCCTGGCACTGTTTTGCACAAAGATTCCGTAGCGATCATTGTTGCGGCAGGTATTGTTGCGGGCGGTGCCGCCAGCGTTCTCGAAATACGCGATGCCATCGTACCTGTTATTCTCACAGGTGTTGCCTTCCAAAAGCGGCTGCGCCTGGCCGCCGAGCGCAATGCCACTCGCCTCGTTGTTGCGGCAGGTATTCTTCTTTGCGCTACCCCTTGCTTTTCCCTCAGAGAAATAGCAGATACCGTGCCGCTTATTGAGCTCGCAGGTATTATCCTCCAAGTCCGGCTTGGCCTCCCCACCAAGACCAATTCCGTCGCTGTCATTATTGCGGTAGGTATTGTTGCGGGCGGTGCCGCCAGCGTTCCCGAAATACGCGATGCCGCATTGCTTGTTATTCTCGCAGGTGTTGCCTTCCAGCAGCGGCTGCGCCTTGCCATAGACCGCGATGCCGTCCAGGCCGTTATTGCGACACAGGCATCTGGCCACGTGCCCGCGCGCATTGCCCGTAAACCAGATACCAATACCGCCCTGCTTATTCTGTTCGTCCCAAACGCCTCCAGTCAGCACACAATCGGTGATGGTAACTATCCCGCCTTCGACAACCACCACGTCGGCCCACTGGTTCCCCACGTGTTCGACCGTCAAGCCTTGCAATGTCCACTGGCCATTTCCCGTGAATTTGATGACGAAGCCCTGTTCCCAGCACAGTAGCCGCGTCTGGTCGCGCCCAGCACCCCGCAGAGTCAGCGACTTATCGATCACCAGCGACTGACGCAAAGTGTAGTCTCCGGCGGCGATCTCGATTATGTCTCCGGGTCGGGCTTTCTGAACGGCTTCGGGCAAACTCATACCGTTGGGCGACACATGGAAGGTTTGGCGAGCTGGAGGGCCGCCAGCCAGCAAAATCAGCAGCAGAAGCACGAAGGAGCCGATGAACAACGTGCCGACGGCGATGAGCGAGTAAAGGACTGGCAGTTGGGTGAGCAGGCGTTTCCACCTTTGCAAGGAGTTGCCGGTGCTGCGCGGAAATAGCGGCGCAGGGGGCTGATGCGGCAGCAAGACTGGAGCTGGGGTGTACGGCACGCCACTCGGAAGAACCGGCGAGGGCTGGTCGGCCGACGGGACGCCCGAAAGAAGGGGAGAGCCGGCAGGTGCCTGGGGCAGGGGAGTCACAGCCCCACTGCCGATCGGAGCCGCTAGCGTCGGCGTTTGGGCTGCTGCTGGCGGCACTATTTGCGAACTGGCGGGCACCGGCGACGGTAACGCCGCTCGGCAATATGGACATTGCTGGAATAAGGACGCAGCGGCAATCTTCCAGGTTTTGCCACAGCTTGGACAACTCTGCACAACACTCGCTGATTGCTGTGTTCCAGCGGCGGGCACTGGGGAACTAGGCGAAACGGGCGTTCCCGTGGCTGGAGTATGTTTCGCCCCGGACCGAGCCGCCACCTGTGCTTCCGCTGAGGATGCACCTGCCCGCGGTGTTGCCCGGGTAGTAAAACCCCGGCGGACAGCACGGGCGAAATCGGCGCAACTGGGAAAGCGATGTTTTGGATCGCGTGCCAGGCCACGGGCTACGGCATCGGCCACCCCCACCGGGACAGCGCATAACCTATCCAGCCGCTCCGCTTCCCGCCCCATAAGCGATTGAATCAGCGTCGGCAGGGAACTCGCCTCGTAGGGGTACCGTCCACCCAGCGCCTCATACACCATCACCGCCAGGGCATACTGATCCACGCGCCCATCGTAAGGCTTGCCGAAAATCAACTCCGGCGCCATATAAGGCGGGGTACCCAGAGCCGTCCCGGTCTGCGTCAGCTTCGTCTGCGCCTGAACGTCGGAGCCTTCCTGCACCTTCACCGCTCCCAAATCGGTCAAATAGGCCATGCCCTGCTCGTCAAACAGCACGTTGTCGGGCTTGACATCGCGGTGAATGACATTGTGAGCGTGCAGGTAATCCAGGGCCGACGCTACCTGCTCCAGCCAGGGAAACAAATCGGCCACTCCGCTGGCCCGCCGGTTCTCCCAGCGTTGCCGCAGATTGCCCCCGCTCAAAAACGGCATAACCAGAAACGGGATTTTATTGTGTTCGCCGACGTCCAGCAGCGGCACAATGTGCGGATGATGCAGTTGGAGCAACGCCTTCATTTCGCGCTGGAACCGTTTGAAGAAGCTAGGGTCTTCGAGCAGGGCAATGCGTGGGGTCTTCAAAGCGACCACCTTGCCGGTACTCAGATCGATGGCGCGATAAACGGTGCCCATCCCCCCTTCGCCGAGGCGCTCTTCGATGCGGTACCGCCCGTTGCCGACTGTTTTACCAACCCAGTTGAGCGAGACGCGTGGCATGCTGTGCTCCTGGGTTAAACCACCGGTCGTGTTCATCCTACCAGCGCAACTACCGCGGTCAAGCACCGAGGAGGCAAGAATGGGGATGAGCCAGCTCGCCCGCGGTTTCTTCAAAGCCTTCCCAAGCAACGTTTGCCCGCCGTCTAACCCCACGCAGCAACCGTTAAGCAAGAGCGGCGGCCTAACGCCCAGCGCTCTCCCCCTGTGGGGCATCCCTTTGCCAGTCCGTAGCCCGGTCCGCGACGCGCTGACGCCCGCCGCTGCTGATTACGTTCATTCTCTGGGTGAAGTCGAACGTCTTCGCACATGCATGTGTACGCCGCGGCGCGCTGGCGTCCGCGATGGCCTATATCAGCTGGGCAACGGTGGGCGGAGTAGGCGACGCCTGGCCGTGGACAAGCGCCCCTAGCCTCAGCTTGATTTCGCAGTGGTAGCAGGCTCAGATTGCGAAACAGGAGGCTGGGGATGGTGACGGCTTTCGATCTCGTCGCAGTACAGTTGATAGACTTTGCGGGCCATCAGCCAATCCACGAACCACGGCACGAGCCGATTCAGCCACACCAGCATTTTGCCTTCCCAGGTGAGCACAAGATTGTTGCGCCCTTTTTCGATGGCCTGCAATGTAGCTTCAGCCACTTGTTCCGGCAACATACTGCGTTTGTGATCCATAGGCCAGCGGGCTTTGTTCTCGATCATGTTGTTGGGGAAATTAGTCGCGGTCAGACCTGGGCTGACCACAAGCACGTCAATGCCGTGGCGCACCAACTCGGCCCGCAAAGCCTCCGACAAACCCTGTAATGCGAACTTGCTGGCGGAGTATTCGCTCCGGGCGGGCACGGCCCGCAAGCCTACCACCGAAGAAATGTTGACAATCAGGGGTGTGCGTCCCTGGCGGAGCCAGGGAATGGCCAAGCGAATCAACTCCGCCGGGCCGAAAAAGTTCACCTCGAAAATACGCCGCAGTCTTTCTTCACTGGCATCGCTGAAATGGCCGGTCGCTCCGATGCCCGCATTGTTTATCAAAATGTCAAGGCCGCCGAACTGTTCCACCGCCGCGTCTAACATGCAGTGGCGATCCTGTGATAAGGTGACGTCCGCGACCAGCGTTTCGAGCCGGCCCGGGAAACCCTGGGCTTCCTGCCGCAACTGTTGCAGCAAATCGCCGCTGCGTGCGGTGGCTAATACCCAAGCACCCCGTTGACACGCTGCCCGCGCCAAGGCTCGCCCGATTCCTTGTGACGCCCCCGTGATTAACATCCGCATACCTGCCAATTGTCGTTTGCGGCCCATCGGCGATCTCCCAGTGTGAAGATGCGTTCAGTTAATCGGCACACCCGGCAACGCTTCGTCAGCGAATCGGCGCGTTTGTTCCCGGGCTGCTCACGCCCCTGGCGCCTCGGGTGAAGCTATTTTAGCCCGTGAGGCACGGCGAGCCGACATCCGCCGCTCGCTCAACCCTCGGCGGACACATGCCCCGCTCCTTCGCAAAGAGCCAGCATGCAAAACTGCACCGTCGGAAACATTGGAATTTGCGGCAATCCCTGTACCACCCTTATGTGCTCTGCATAACCTCTGATCGGCCCGCATACTTTTTCCCCCGACGCATAATACCCTGCAGCGACGGGCGCCGTTTATCTCCGCCGACAGGTGCCCCAGCTACGTATGGCGAAACCACTGGCAGGTCCCGGCTGCGACCCGCGGCCAACCATGCGGAGGCCTACCGCGCTTGTCGAAGGCCTAGGACCGCCATCCCAACCGAAGGGCCGAGCCACTCGGGAAGCGGCCGTCGTTAGCCTGTCGAGGCAGATCAGGCCACCGCGCCTGCTATAATGGCCGATGATGCTCTGCAAACGCCGAAAAATCCTGCTGGTGCAATTGCCAATTCCCGTACTCGGTGGCCAGACTGTCCGCGGAAATATTCCGCTGGCAGCAGGATATCTCACCCTGTTTGCGCGGCGGAGCGGGCTGGACGAATGGTACGAGATCGAGATTTTGCCGCCACGGGAAACCAACACCCTGGGCGACGCGGCCCTGCTAGAAGCCATCTTAGCCCGGCAGCCCTGGGCGGTCGGATTCTCGTGTTACCTCTGGAACGTGGAGCGCTCGTTATGGCTGGCGGAAAAACTTAAGCAGCGGGAGCCGGAGATTCGCATCATCATTGGCGGGCCGGAGATCACCGCGGATAACGCCTGGGTGCTGCACCATCCTGCCGTGGACTACGCCGTGATCGGGGAGGGCGAAGCCACTTTTGCCGATCTGCTTCGGGCTTTGCTGGACAGCGAGGAAATACTGCAACCGATCCCTGGTTTGTTGACGAGACGGCCACGGATGAGCGGCGAACTGCCTCCCTGGCTGCCGCGTGCACCTTTGCCTACCCTCGATCTGGTCGCCTCGCCATACCTGGAAGGTATCCTCGACCTGGCGAAAGAACAAACCTTGCTCCTGGAGACACTGCGCGGCTGCGTATTCAAATGCAAGTTTTGCTATTATCCAAAGACTTACGACCGCTTGTATTTCCTTTCAGAAGATAGGCTGCGGGCCATACTGCAGCAGGCGCGGCAAGCGGGCGTGCGGGAGGTAGTGCTGCTCGACCCCACACTGAATCAGCGCCGCGATTTGGCCGACCTTTTGCGATTGCTGGCGGAAATGAATGCCGATGGTCAGTGGACGTGTTTCGGTGAATTGCGAGCCGAGGGCATCACGGACGAACTGGCGCGGCTCTTGCGACAGGCGAATTTCACTGAAGTCGAGGTCGGCCTGCAATCTGTCGAGCCACGGGCCATGCGGCTCATGGAACGCAACAACAATCTGCGGGCGTTTGAGCGGGGCGTTCTGGCGATGCGGCAAGCAGGCATCCGCGTCAAAGTCGACCTGATTATCGGACTGCCAGGGGATACTCCTGATTCCGTTCGCCGCAGCATGGATTACTTGTACCGCAGCGGTCTTTATGACGATGTGCAAGTGTTCCATCTCATGGTACTGCCAGGCACTGATTTTCGCCGTGAGGCCCGGTCGCTGGGTTTGCGTTACCAAGAGCGGCCACCCTACTATGTAACGCGGACGCCTGACCTGAGCCTGGCCGATATGTTCACCTTGATGCAAGAAGCAAGCGACGTGTTTGGTTTACAGTGGGACGATTTACCAGACCTCGCTTTTCCGCAGGAACTGTTACTGGCACGGCGGGAAAAACTGGTGGCCGCGGCAGCAAAACACCAACCCTGCGACTGGTTCCTGATACGTTTACCGCAAGGAGCTTCCGTAGCTGTCCCGGCCCAGGTGAGCCAGCCCTTCACACTCTGGCTTTCCTCGGACGATTTCCACCGCGACCGTGAAGCAGTCTGTGATTACCTCGAGTCCGTGCTGCAGGCCAATCCGTTTATCTCACTAACAGTAGTTCTGGAAGCGCTGACTGGGCCGGCCGCTTTGCCTGGAAGTGTGTTGCGGCAGGTTTGGGCCACCTGCTTGCAACGCCCCACTTATCTGGATCGGTACTTTGCCACTCAGCCGGGCCGACTCGCTGGGGCCAAGCGCTTAGTAGTGTGCTTACCTGAGGAACATCTCCCCGCCCCCGAAGACTGGCTCGCAGAGGTCGAAGACCTCGCCGACCTTTACACAGCCGCCCTCGACCAGACACACGAACCCCTGCCATGTCCGAACTAAGTCCCCGCTTCCCAGAAATGCGGATGCGGCGCCTGCGGCGTCTGCCAGCCTTGCGCCAGTTGGTACGCGAAACCGATTTGCGACCTTCCGACCTCGTGCTGCCTCTCTTCGTCCGCCCAGGGCAGGGTCTGCGGCAGGAGATTCCATCCATGCCTGGACAGTATCAGCATAGCCCCGATACTTTGGTCGAGACCGCCTCACGCGCCTGGGAGCTGGGCATTCGTGCCGTGATCCTATTCGGTATCCCCGCATACAAAGACGAGGTCGGTTCGGCCGCTCTTGACGAGGCGGGCATTATCCCGCAGGCAATTCTGGCACTGAAACGCCGACTGCCCGACTTGCTGGTGATCACCGACGAATGCTTCTGCGAATATACCAGCCACGGTCATTGCGGGGTGTTGTCGGAAAAAGGTGGGCGCCGCGACGTGGATAATGACCGCACTTTGGAACAGCTAGGGCAGCAAAGCGTAGTGCACGCTCGCGCTGGCGCGGACATGGTAGCACCTTCGGGCATGATGGACGGCATGGTGGCGGCCGTGCGCCACGCCCTGGACGCCGCCGGTTTCGAGCACATTCACATCCTCAGTTACGCCGCCAAATACGCCAGCGGCTTTTACGGCCCATTCCGCGAAGCCGCAGAATCGCCACCGCAATTCGGCGACCGTAGCACCTATCAGATGGATCCCGCCAATGCCGCGGAAGCCTTGCGCGAAATCGCTCTCGACCTGGCGGAGGGGGCCGATATCGTCATGGTGAAACCAGCGCTGGCCTATCTCGATATCTTGCGCCGCGCCAAAGAGCGTTTTGGTGTGCCCCTGGCCGCCTACAACGTCAGTGGCGAGTACGCCATGGTCAAGGCCGCCGCTGCCCGCGGTTGGCTGGATGAGCGTCGTATCGTCCTCGAAATCCTCACTGCGATCAAACGTGCCGGCGCCAGTTTCATCCTCACTTACCACGCCCTCGACGCCGCCGCCTGGCTCTCCGAGTGAGCAAGAGCGGCAGGCCTCAGCCCACCGGGGCTCGTTCAATATGTGTCCAGCGCGATTCGAGCCTGGGCACGGAACGAACCACGCTAAGGAGCGGCGGGCGTCAGTCCGCTTTGCTGGCTTTAGCAGGTGGAGTCCCCTCGTGGTATGTGATGCCTCGAACGTGCATGTAACGGCGTCCGTTGGTGTAGCGTCCGCTGTCTCCCGCATGCTTGCGGTTTCGCTGATGCAAATGTGTTTCACGCTCTTCGTCGCGTTAGCGCACTGAACGAAATCGTGTGGCTTTGCCAGGGTGTCGTCCCTCGCCACGGCGAGCCGACGCCTGCCACCCTCGTTGCTAATGGGAAGGCGCGGTTCTGCGAACGCCGCGATTTATTGCAGGGAAGTCTTGCTTCGCACGATAGGCTAACGCCCACCACTCTTATTGGGGTGTGTAACTGCCACTGACCGGAAGCCACCTTTCGTGGCAAACACGTCGCATCTCCCACGACAAATTACCCCGCTGCGAATCCAGAGCGGAATCCTGCACCCTAAATAGCCATCAGCGACCCACGCCCCATCCTGTACCGGCACTAAGCCTTGAGCTGTTGCTCCGCTCGCCAGCGGACGGCTCCTGCGAACTTCTGCACGTTGTGACGCGTGCGTTGCAACGGAGGGTCTGCACTTGATAGCGAACCATCTCGCCAACCCATCGTGTATCGGCAACGACTATCGCAAAATCCACGACATCCGAAACGGCTGTGCTCGTGTTAGCCCCTGAACTTCCACGACTGGAGGGTAGGGGAGTAGAATATGGCGAAAAAAGTTCGGAAAATCCGCAGGATCGAAGTGCCAGTGCAGCAATTTCCGCAGCAACATCTAATAAGCTCACTAACACAAGCTTAGCACTAAGCTCGGGACTTAGCCAGCAACTAACTAAGCTCCTAGAGATGATTGCCACTCTGTCCCCTGAGGAACGCAGTGTGTTGGTAAAACTCCTAAGCTCAGGAGCTAAGCCTTAGATGCCCCTTGATGTAACTCGATCCCCTGAAACCGTTGCCAAACCACGGGGGTATCGGGAGAATCTAGGGGCCGTTCATAAACGCCAGTGGGACAGCAGATTGGCCGATTGGAGGGGCATTTTCGGGATTGTGCATGCGACGCTAAGAAATGCCAGTGCGAAAACTGTAATAAGAAACGGCTGGTTCCGTTGACATCCGTTAGTGGCTCGCTTAAACTGATCGCGCAATGGCTCGCCGAAGGATGAGGGAGCAAGCCAGTCGGAGAAGGGCCCAGTAAATTTGGGCTTGAGTTTCCTATCTCATCACCAGCCGCCAACATCTCCTAACCAGGAAAAGTCTTGACGAAGATCCTAGGCAGGTTACTTAGGGCATCT
>BEIM01000012.1 GCA_002898995.1 bacterium HR36 | reverse complement strand
CGTCGAGGTACGGAATAAGCACACCGACAATTTCTGATGAGCCGTCCTGTGCGAGCTTGGACCACCTTCTGGGTTTCTACGCTCACACGGCACTCAGGGTGAGCTAATGCCCACCGCTTCTACTTCTTCCTTCCTCGCAAGTGCGATACGTTTTGGCAACGCACGCCGCGGGCCTATTGTTTTAGCAGCTCGAGGATCACGGGTTTGACCGCCTTGGCCCAAAGCTCATAGCCCTTTTCGGAAAGGTGGAGATAATCGGGCATAATCTCTGGCGGAATGTAGCCATCCGGCTGGATGAAGAGATGGCCGATATCCATGTACTTTACGGTTTTGCCGCCGTCGTCGAGCTTGGCGATGATCTGGTTCACGCGAGCGATTTTTTCGCGCTGAGCTTTGACAGCAGGGTTATTTGGGTCTTTGCCCCGCGGGAAGATGCCAAGCAGCAGCACCTTGGTCTTCGGGGAACGTTTATGAATTTCGCGGACGATCGCGGTAATGCCATCGGCGATTTCCTCAGCCGTGTTGTCGTTGCCGTTAGAGTTATTGGTGCCAATCATGAGCATAACGACTTTAGGCTGGATGCCCTGCAGTTCCCCATTCTGGATCCGCCAGAGCACGTGCTGGGTGCGGTCGCCACCGATTCCGAAGTTGGCCGCTTTCAAAGGCACAAATTCCCGCTCGAAAATTTTGGCTCCCGCTGCCTTAGGATTGTGCCCTTCACCGCCCCAGGCATCGGTAATCGAGTCGCCCAGGAAGAGCACGTCTATACCGCCTCGGCTGGCAATGCTTACAAACATTTCGTGGCGCTTGAGCCAGTTAGCGTCGCGCGGTACGGGCTTGACCGCCGAATGCAGTTTCTCCTGAGCCAGCAGCAGGGCTGGGCACACAACGACCAGGATCACGGCGAGAAGTTGGCGCAGCCTGAGCATGTTCGTTTCCTCCATCGTCCGAGTTTTGGGGGCTGAGTCATTAGATGGATTCTGTGGTGCCCGTCAAGCATGCTTGTGTTCGTTTTTGCCATAATAATCCTTGCCAGAGCAAAGGAGACCGCCGTGTCTGGGAACAGAAGCGAACCTAGCCGGGAAAGCATGCTGAAAAAGATTCGCGAAGCCGCCTCAATAGCCAGGCGTTATTTCCCTGTGCGGGAACCTGGCCCTCGATGGAATATCGGTTACCAGGGGGCTGGAGGCACCGATTTGGTACAGGGTTTCGGCGAATCCCTGCGGCGCGCCGGAGGACATTTTCATGCCGCGGCGCAACTGCTAGAGGTGCCACGCATCCTCGTACCCATCCTGGAGAACGCCGGCGTGCGTCGTGTAGGAATCAGCGCAGAGCCCGTGTTGGAGGGAACATTGCAACTAGCCCGACGATTGCACGGATTCGGCCTGGAAGTGTGGCAGGCGAGCCGGGACTCTGCAAGCGAGTTCATGGAGACCAAGCAGGCGCTATTTGCGCTGGATGCGGGGATAACTGGTGTGGATGCGTTGATCGCCGAAACCGGCACGATAGTGCTCGCGGCGAGCCCCCAACGGCCACGATCGCTCAGTTTATTGCCACCACTTTACATCGCCCTAGCTCGCGCAGATCAGATTGTTCCCGACTTGTTCGATTGGTTCGGGGCCAGCTCCCCAGCGACCCCGCCTTCCGCATTTACCTTTATCACTGGACCGAGCAAAACGGGGGATATCGAGCTGACACTGGTGACAGGTGTGCATGGACCAGGGGAGGTGCATGTCATCGTGTACCTGTCCTGACGACGTACCAGGATGCTTGCTCGTCAGCGTTGTGGATATACAAATAGGGGCATCCTGAATTGATGCAGATGGCAGTCGCAGAAGAGGAAACCGCCATGGCCAGCGAAATCCTTATGCCATTACGGCCCGGGCTGGAAGGTGTCCCCGTTGCTGAGTCAGCGATCAGCTTCATAGACGGGAAACGTGCCCGGTTGAGCTATCGCGGCTATGCCGTCGAGGAGTTGGCTCGGAAGAGCTGTTACGAGGAAGTAGCATGGCTATTATTGAAAGGGGAATTGCCGACGCAGCGCCAATTGGCCGAATTTGATCGCCAGTTACGTACTCATCGCCGCATCAAGTACCGATTACGCGACGTGCTGAAATGTTTGCCGGAGACCGGCCATCCCATGGGCGCGTTGCAAGCGGCAGTTGCGGCATTGGGTATGTTTTATCCCGCCAAAGATGTCTCCAACGCGCAGACGAATTGGGAATCAGTGATCCGCATTCTGGCCAAGATGCCGACGATCGTCGCCGCTTTTCACCGTTTGCGAAACGGGGACGATGACCTGCCGCCACGCGACGATCTCGATCATGCTGCCAATTTTTACTGGATGCTGTTTGAACGGGAGCCATCGCCGGCCATTCGCAAAGTGCTAGATGCTTGTCTAATTCTGCACGCCGAACACACGATGAATGCCAGCACATTTGCTGGCCGGGTCGCTGCTTCCACCTTGGCCGATCCCTACACCGTGGTCAGCGCTGCTATCGGCACATTGACGGGACCTTTGCATGGTGGCGCCAATGAACAGGTATTGGAAATGCTCGAAGAAATTGGCAGCGTTGAGAACGTTCGGCCCTGGCTCAAAGAAGCGTTGGCGAAAAAACGCAAGATCATGGGTTTTGGCCACCGCGTGTACAAGGTCAAAGACCCACGGGCGACTGTACTACAGGAGCTGGCCGAGCATGTATTTGCGGAAACCGGTCGCCCCAAACTCTACGACATCGCTGTCGAACTCGAACGCCTCGCCGCTGAGGAGTTGGGCCCAAAAGGCATTTATCCGAACGTGGACTTTTACTCGGGCATCATTTACATGAGCCTGGGGATTCCTAAGGATTTGTTCACGCCTATCTTTGCTATTTCTCGAGTGGCAGGCTGGTTGGCCCATTGGCTGGAACAATTGCAGAACAACCGCATCTTTCGCCCCGAGCAAATCTATGTCGGCAAATCCGACCGCACTTATATTCCTTTGGAAGAACGGCCATGATAACCATCTGATTTGCCGACTTTCCCCGTTGGGATTCCCCTGCCGAATCGAAGCGACCACGATAGCCATCAGGCAATGATGGAATGCACCAAGCGGGTGATAGAACGATGCGGAAACTTAGGGGGCGGCCAGCAGCTGACTGCGTACGATGCTTTCGGATACTTTCGCAAAGAAGAAAACCAACTGGTAAGGCTCGACCATTATGCTTGACCCGCAATTTGTGGCCGAAAACGCAGAACTGGTGAAGGAAAACTGTCGGCGACGCCAGGTCCAGGCCGACGTGGACCGGGCCGTGACTTTGTATCACCGCCGCAAGGAGCTGACCCGTCAGGTGCAGTCGCTGCAGCAACGCCAAAACGAATTGCAAAAGCAAACCAGTCGAGAAAAAGACAGCACGCGCCGCCAGGCTCTGATTGAAGAAGGCCGGCAGTTGCGCACGCAGGTGTCTGAGTTGGAAGCCGAGTTACGCCGAGTTGAGCAGGAGCTGCAGGCGGTACTGTACACGATTCCCAATTTGACGCACCCTGAGGCACCGCTAGGCTCTCGGCCGGAAGATAACCGGGTGCTGCGTACCTGGGGCGAACCGACACGGTTCGACTTCCAGCCCAAAGATCACGTCACCATCGCAGAGAAACTCGACCTGGTGGATTTTGAGGCAGGCTCCGCAGTGGCGGGACCGAAATTTTATTTTCTCAAAAATGAGGCCGTCCTGCTGGAGCTGGCTTTGGTGCAGTACGCTTTCCAAACCTTGCTCGCAGAAGGATTCACACCAGTAATCACGCCTGACCTGGCTAGGGCGGAAGTTGTCGAAGGTATTGGCTTTCTGCCGCGTGGTCCCGAGACGCAGATTTACTGTGTCGCCAACACGGATTTATGCCTAGTAGCCACGGCGGAAATTACGCTGGGCGGCATGCATCGCGACCAGATTCTCGAGGAAAGCCGGTTGCCAATCCGCTACGTAGGGTTATCCCATTGTTTCCGCACGGAAGCAGGAGCACCGGGACGAGAAACGCGGGGACTATTCCGCGTGCACCAGTTTACCAAAGTCGAGATGTTCGTCTTCTGCGTGCCTGAACAGAGTGAGCACTGGCACCAGGAATTGCTCCGGCTCGAGGAGAAACTTTTCCAAGGACTGGGTCTGCCTTATCGCGTGATCGACACGTGTGTCGGCGACCTGGGTGGTCCTGCCTATCGCAAATTTGACATTGAGGCGTGGATGCCTGGCCGAGGAGAACTCGGGGAATACGCCGAAGTGACTAGCACTTCTAACTGTACCGATTACCAGGCGCGGCGGCTCAATATCCGCTACCGTCCTGCCGAACGAAAGGGCACACGGTTTGTTCACACTCTCAACGGTACTGCCATTGCCACCAGCCGCGCTATCGTCGCTATCCTGGAAAATTACCAGCGCGTCGATGGATCCGTGGTAGTGCCCGAAGTGCTGCGCCCCTGGGTCGGTAAAGAAGTGATCGGCCCGTAACCGCGCTTATGAGAAACCGACCTCACTCTTGCCAAGTACTATGGCCAGCCAAAAACGTCGCATCGCCATCCTGGGTTCAACCGGCTCCATTGGTGTGAGCGCCCTGGAGGTGGTGGCAGCATTTCCCGACCGGTTAGAAGTCGTGGGTCTGGCTGCGCGACGTAATGTCCAGCGTTTGCACGAACAAGTCCGCCGATTTCAGCCGCGTTGGGCCGTGCTCACCGAAGAAAACCTTCAGGGGCTAGTCTCGCCCAGCGAGTTCCGGCCAGCGCAGTTGCTATTCGGGGAAGCAAGTCTGCGGCAGCTAGCGGCGGAACCGAGCGTGGATGTGGTGTTGATAGCTATTGTCGGTGCCGCTGGCTTGGTGGGAGCGTGGTCGGCAGTGGAAGCAGGCAAGATTGTTGCCCTGGCTAACAAGGAGGCGCTCGTACTAGCCGGGCCGCTCCTGCTGCAATTGGCCGAGCGCTCTCACGCGCAAATTCTCCCCGTGGATAGCGAACACAGTGCTATTTTTCAACTGCTCCAACACCGAAACCGATCGGAGTTGGCGCGGATAGTGTTGACGGCAAGTGGCGGCCCATTTCGAGGCAAAACCCGCGCCGAGTTGGAGCACGTTACTGCCCAGGAGGCCCTGCACCATCCTGTCTGGCAAATGGGCCCCAAGATTACCGTGGACTCGGCGACGCTCATGAACAAAGCGCTGGAAATCATCGAGGCGCGTTGGCTGTTTGAGGTAGCGGCCGAACAGATTCTGGTGCTCATTCACCCCGAATCAATCGTGCACGGACTGGTCGAGATGCGGGACGGCGCCGTTTTTGCTCAGTTGTCGCCGCCGGATATGCGCTTGCCTATTCAATACGCATTGCTCTACCCGGAGCGCTGGCCAGGACCTGCGCAGCGCCTGGATTGGTCGGGATTGCGCCAGTTACACTTTGAAAAGCCGGATGTGGAAACTTTCCCCGCGCTACAATTGGGATACGAAGTGGCGAAGCGCGGCGGGCTAAGTGGTGCTGTCCTTAATGCCGCTAATGAAGTTGCTGTTGACTGCTTTCTTGCTGGACGGTGCCGCTTTCTGGACATTCCTCGAACTTGCCGCGCCGTCTTGGACACTTACTACGCCCAGGCTTCTGCGAGCCAATCCACTGCGGGGACCACGCTTGTTCACGCATCCGCGACGGGCTTTACGAACAGTCGCGCTGAGGAAACCTGGTCGCTGGAATCAGTCCTGGCGGCAGATCGCTGGGCACGACAGGAGGCTAGCCGTTGGCTGAACACGTAAACCCTGCCCCCTCACAAATTTCAAATCACCACCCGCATGCTCCTGCTCGCAAGGGTCGGCTGATAACCTGGGCGACCATGGTACTGTTAGCGGCAGGTCTTACCTGGTGGAGCTACGGCAAGTCCTGGCTCCAAATTCTCGATACCTTAGGCAACGTTGCCTTGCTAGCGGGCGGCCTGACTTTGGTGATCTTTATTCACGAATTAGGGCATTTCTTGGCGGCGAAGTGGTGCGATGTCCACGTGGAGACCTTCAGCATCGGTTTCGGTCCGCCGATTCCTGGCCTATGGTTTCGCAAGGGAGAAACTCTGTACAAAGTAGCCTGGATACCCCTCGGCGGGTATGTGAAAATGTTAGGAGAAACGCCCGGCGAGGATGCCGACCCAGAGGTGCTCAATAATCCCCGCGCCTATCAGAACAAGTCCGTAGGCCAGCGGATGCTTATCATTTCCGCAGGGGTGCTCATGAATCTGTTGTTGGGAGCGGGGTGTTTCATTTACGCATATATGGCAGGCAAATATGAGGTGTTGCCGTTAGTCGGCTATGTGGAGCCGGGTTCACGGGCCGACCAGGCAGGATTGGAACCCGGTTCACACGTGTTACAAGTAAACCGCAATACCCGTCCCGCTTTCGAAGACTTGATGTTCGCCAGTGCCACTGCACGTGCCGAGGTGACACGCATTTACCTGCGCTGGCAAACTCCAGCAGGCGAAATCCGGGACGCATTCCTGGTACCGCGCAAACTCCCGCACGACCAGCGTCCGTTGCTGGGATTAGGCCCAATGCTTGGGCTGACGTTACCGCGACTCGACCTGGATAACGCAGGCCCTGCCTACCCGGACACACCCGCAGCCAGGAAAGGTTTTCGGCCTGGCGATGTGCTGCTGGGCGTAAAGAACACTGCCGATGGATCCACGCACGTCTTCATAACCCCCGAACAATACCAAAGCGGCCAGGCAGACCTGCGAGTCCGAGCGTTGCGTGAGGCCAACCGCGTCTTTTACCGGTTCCGTGGTCAGACCCTGGTTTTTCACGTTTGGCGTCCCGAAATGAAAGAGGAAGCTTGGATCGAGGTCCCGCCTCACCCCGTGCGCTGGCTGGGACTGACGCTCCGGCTTGGGCCTATTGTGTCTGTGAATCCCACGACTGCCCACGTGTGTGTGGGCCAAGACAAACTCCAACTGGGCGACATCATCGTCGCCGTTGACGAGCAGCCCGTGGGCGACCCGTTCCGATTGCCGGAGCGACTAGAAGCCCGGGTGGCTTCAACCGTACGGTTAACGGTACGTCGCGGTGAACGCGAGCTGATTATCCCAGTGCAGCCGAGGGCATCGGCCCCTTCCTGGTGGGAATATGCGCCGACACGCCCTTTAGCTCCCTGGCCGATTCCAACCCTGGGCGTTGCCTGCTGGGTAGAGCCCATCCTTGCCGCTGACCTGGACACCGAGAAGTTCCCAGCGTCCGATGCAGACTCCGATCAGCCGGCGGCTTTGCATGCCGGCGACGTGATCACACAGATCGAGTTATCCGATCGCACGCTCCGTAATCCTGACAGCTGGCGACCCGTGAGTTATCGTTTCGGCCAGGACGAGAACGCGGTCAACGAAGTGGCCTGGCCGTATATCTTTTGGTCTTTGCAAGGGCCATTAGTCAATCCGACGGTGATTCTTACCGTGCAAAGCCGTGGCGAAAACGGCACAGTTACCCGCCGCGTTCGCCTTACTGCCAGGCCAATGGACGGTTGGTTCAATCCTGACCGCGGTCTATTGCGGGACCGAGAGAAAGTCGCTTATCACGCCCCTGACCCCGCGCAAGCCCTTATCCTAGGACTGCGCGACACCTATCGCATGGTTGTCAACATCTACCTCACCCTGAAAAACCTCCTTACCGGCGACATTTCCATCCGCTTACTCAGCGGCCCCGCGGGGATTGTCGGTATGGGCTATGAAATGGCTAGCTTGGGATTCAACTACTTCGTTTGGTTTATCGGGATCATCAGCATTAACCTGGCCGTCATTAATTTCCTGCCCATTCCGTTACTGGATGGGGGGCATATGCTGTTTTTGATCGTCGAAAAAATTCGCGGCCGCCCCGTCAGTCGCCGGGTCCTGGAGTATGCTGCTTACCTTGGCCTGTTCCTGTTGTTGCTACTGCTGATTGTGGCGACGACTATGGACATTTCGCGCTTTCTCAGCCGTTAGAGCGCTCGCGGATGACATGCCCCGGGCTAGCAACAGGATGGATATTTTTGTGGGCGGAGCGGACATACATGACGAATCGCAGCGCACAAAATGTGTCCGCTAGGAACGGCTGACATGAACCAGCCGTGGCATGCGTGATCTTGGCACCGTTGGCCAATGCCCACAACCTCACATTCAGTTTGTGCGGAGCGGCTGGCGTCAGCCGATTGTGGCATTGTGTGCCCCTTTACAGGGAAATGCACGAATTACCCGGCGAGCCAATATCTCCCGCTCCCACCTCCTCCTTTCCGCGACCGATATCGGTAACTCGACACAATCTTCGCAAAAGTGTGCCTCTAGATGACCTCGCGCAAGGGCTCGGCTTCGACAAGATGCTGTGGCCGGCCAGTTGGATCGAGAACCGTAGTCGTCGCTGGGTCAATTCCGAGATTGTGATACACTGTAGCGATAACTTCCTGGAATGTGACGGGCCGTTGGGCGGCATACTCGCCCAAGCGGTTGGTGGCTCCGATCACTTGTCCCGTACGCATACCACCTCCAGCCAGCAACGCACAGCTGACTTGTGGCCAATGATCCCGCCCAGCGTCTTTATTGATGCGCGGGGTACGACCAAACTCACCCCAGACCAAAATCGTTACATCTTGCAACATGCCCCGCTGTTCTAAGTCTTCGATCAACGCACTCAGGCACTGGTCAAGTTTGCTCCCATGATCTCGCACGAGATCGAAATTTTTGCTGTGGCTATCCCAACGCCCGTAAGTAAGCGTTACCACCCGCACACCGGCTTCCACAAGCCGCCGCGCCAGCAACAATTGCTCGTTAACCGTCGGTGCTCCATCGTATTGAAACTTGTAAGGTTTACCATCGCCGTACCGCTGGCGCACAGCTTCGGGTTCCCGGCTGAGATCGAGCGCTTCCAACAGTTTACTGGAAGTGAGGACGTCGAAGGCACGTAGGGTCATGGAATCGAGGGCAGCGATTTGACCGGAAGTGTCCAGGTCGCGACGTAGCTGGTCAAAACTTTGCAGCAGCCGACGGCGCTCATAAAGCTGGTCCACGCTGATGCCGTTGAGCTTCATGTTTCGCAAACCCTCGCCGTCGGGTCGAAAAGCACTGTACGAAGGGCCGAGGAAACCAGGCTGCCCTGGGTCAGACCAGGGACGATGCTGAGTAGGTTGTGCCAAACCCACGAACGGGGGAACAGCTGGGTCGACAGGCCCTTGCACTTTGGCCACCACTGCGCCTACACTCGGTCGGCCGCCCAGGCTAGCGAGGGAGACATGCGGCCAACCCGTCATGCACTGTTCCGCAGCGTGCCGATCCATAGCCCCGACTATGGAACGAATAATTACGCACTTATCCATAACTTTTGCTAGCCGAGGAAACACTTCACAAATCTGAATTCCCGGCACCTTGGTCGGGATCGGGTTGAACTCTCCGCGAATCTCTTTGGGGGCCTCCGTTTTGATGTCCCACAAGTCCTGGTGCGGTGGACCACCGCCAAGGAAAATGTGGATAAGGGCCTTATGCGAACGCTTGCCTTGGGCAGCCTCTGCACGAAAGAGATCTGCTAGCGTAAACCGAAAAGCACCGAAGCTGAAGGCCCCGATTTGCAAGAAGTGACGACGGGTCAGCCCGTCGCAAAACCGACTACGCCCAGGGACGGCGATGGAAAGCATGGCGGGCCTCCTCTATTACAGGCGGGACGCTGCACTACAGCAGCGTGAGTTCAGGTGGGCTCTTTTAGGAATTTCAGACGGTACTGTTAGGATAATCGGCAACCGCTCCGGCGTCAAGGAGTGAATTTCCAAAAACGAGTTTTTCTTCGCGTGCGGATCAGAGAGTGTGCCCGGGCAAAGGCACCGTTAGCCCGTGCAACACGCTTTGTTGGAATCGGAGAAGTAGCGGATGCCACCGCAGCGTGGCAACAACGCGTTGCTTTTGCAAGGGGAATGCGTATGGTGAACCACGGAGTCGCTAAGAAAAGTAAGCTGGCGGTTCAGGAATAAATGACGGCAGCCGGGCGTCACCACCTATGGAGATCGGGCTATGACGCCGCCCGGTGATCGTGCCTGGGCTGAACAAATCGTGGCGCAGCATTACCAGGGGCTTTACCGCTATGCGTACCGGCTGAGCGGCTCGGCCACGGAAGCGGAGGATTTAACACAGGAGGCCTTCGTTAAAGCGCTGAGCCATTCGCAGCAACTGCGCGATGCTGAACGTACGCGCGCCTGGCTTTATAGCATCTTGCGCCATGAATATCTCCAACGCTGCCGGGCAGAACAGCAACGCGGTCGCGCGGTTGCCCTGGACGAGACGGTGGTGGTGCCCGAGCCCGATGAGGAACCTCCTGCTTACGTGGATGCCGAACTGCTGCAGCGCGGCCTGCTCTTACTGCCGGAAGAGTTCCGCACACCGCTGATTCTGGCGTATTGGGAGGATTTCCGTTACCAGGACATTGCCGAATTGATGGGAATTCCGGTGGGAACAGTAATGTCGCGGCTGTGGCGGGCGAAACAGTGGCTGAGGCGCTGGCTGACCAACTCCGGCACGGAGCCGTTCGTCACATGGGCAGAGGTGGCTTCTGCCGACGGCAATACTGAGGTGTCATCGCGGCCGTCGCGCGAAGCGGCCGTGCGGAGACAGGACTATGCTCTGTGAGGCTGTGCGTGCGTTGCGACTAGCGGCTCGTCCCTGGGCCAGGGAATTGGAAGGTGCCGAATGGCGCTGGCTGCGCGTACATTTGGACGAATGCCGTAGCTGCCAGACTTGGTGGCAGCGGGAAGAGTTGTGGGACGCCCAGTTACAGCGCGCCATGACCGCGGTGCCCGTACCTGGCGACTTGCCGCAGCAAATCGCGGCCCGCTTGAGCCTAGCCCGTCGGCTGCGCTGGCGACGTCGGGCACTACTGTCGGCGGCTCTGGCCGCTAGCGTTTTACTCGCCTTCACTGTGGGCCTGGTCGGCCATTTCGGCTGGTTTTATCGCCATCTGGACCTGGCGGCACTTCATGGCCACATTCCCATTCCCGAACACCCGACCGCGGAATCCATCAGTCGCCTGCTTGAACAGTATGGAATTCACATCCCGGCTGAGCTGCAATCCCGCTGGGATTTCCGCCACCTAAAGGCCATCTACTACAGCTATGAGCAGGGACGGTGGTTGTGCAACCTGGAATTTCGCCGAGAAGATTCGGGCGCCCAGGTCGTCGTGAAACTCGTGCCGCGGAGCTGGTGCCGAGCAGAACAGCTCGAGTCCCTGAAATACCAACCCGGTTTCCATGTGCTGGGGGTTGACGAAAGCGGGCCTTATGTGGCGCTGGTGGTCGGTGACCCGAGTCATATTGCCAGCTTTTATCGTCCCGTAGCGCCCGCCAGCTAGTGTAGCCGAGAGCTTTTGCCAGACGAGCGTTTCCAGCCAATCACGCGGCGCGAATGATGGAACTCTGTGGCTCAGAAAGGAAGCTGCCGCCGGTGGTGCCGGCTCGCTCCTCGGAAGAACGATTTGCCGGCCTGGGGTTGGTAAAACCCTCTGGAAAAATTGTTTCGTGTTTCGGCGTAGGCGAATGGCGGAGAAGCACTGGCGTCCACCCCTGCCAGATTGGAAGCATGGGTCTCAGTGTGAAATTGGGGCACAATTAGTTCACAGTGGTCGCCTGAGGGGACACAGACCGTGGGGTGGGTAAGCGCTGAGCCTGTGCGGGCGACAATGTGTGCCGCACTGTTTTCCCCTGGTTCAGAACAAAACGCGCTCGCCGTATGTCTGCGAAATAGGAACATAACTGCTGTTGAGCTGGCAGGTTGGCCTGGAGGTGTCGCCCAATGACGAGGCCCGCCGGAAATTCCACACCCGGTTGCACCCGGCCCTTACGACTTCTAGGAGAGTGGCCTGGCCGAGTTATGCCGATTGTAGGGGGCGCGCGGAACCCTCTTAGTTGCAGGCAGCCATTCGGGCTGCAAAGCGGTTACCCACGTCCTGACGATAATCCCTGCGCTGGGCCGAAGCGGTGCAGCGGGCGCTGGCCCTGAACCGGGAGGCACTTGTGCTGCAGGAACTCAATATCTTGGCCCTGCTCAAAGGCGAGGAACATTATGTCATCGTTTATACCGAGGATTCGCAACAAGAGGCGGTTCAGGCGATGCGCGACTGGGCTGCGGATCCGCGTCTGAGCTTTTCTTGGTTCGATGCAGCAGTGCTGGCGCGACGGCTGCGCCAACAACGTGCAAGCCCAAATTTCAGGCCAGCTACGCCGCGGGATAAGCAAGCCGAAGAACACCGCTCTGGCCCAACCCCGGAATTGTGAAATTGGCGCCATTGTTTCGGCCAAAACACCAGTGATTCCCCATTGGGTAGCGATTTCAATTCCCGCGAGTCTGAACAGCTATGACCCTGCAAGAGGCTCTGGCTACCTTCTTGTGCCATTTGCGTGATGAGCGCGATGCCTCACCGCACACGGTCAAATCCTATCGCGAGGACCTGCAGCAAGCAGTGCAGTTTTGGGAAGCGTCCGAGTCTCGCCCGCCTCGAGTGACAGAACTGACCACGCGGCAGGTGCGAGCATTCCTGGCCTGGTTGCACCAACAAGGCTATTCCCGTAGCACAATTGCCCGGCGTCTGGCCGCATTGCGCGCCTGGTTCCGCTTTCTGTGCCGGCAGGAGGCGCTTACGGAAAACCCGGCGGACGGCGTCCGCGGGCCACGCCGCGAGCAGAAAATCCCCACGTTCCTTACGGAATCTGATACTGCAAGGCTGCTGCAGGCTGTCCCTTCGACAACACGATTGGCTAGCCGGGATCGCGCTATCCTCGAGGTGCTTTATTCGGCTGGGCTGCGGGTCAGTGAATTAGTAAACCTGAGCCTGGAAGATATCGATCTGGAAGGCGGGACGATTTTGGTACGGGGCAAAGGCAAAAAAGAACGCCTAGCCGTGCTCGGTAGGGCGGCGCGACGTGCCCTACGCGACTGGCTGGAAGAAAGAGTGCAATTGTTGGCGCGACTACGACGCGAATCGGCGGCGGTATTTCTCAACAAGAATGGAACTCGGTTGACGACACGAGGGGTTCGCGACTTGATGAGGAAATACTGTCTGCGGGCAAATTTGCCTGGCCGGGTTACGCCCCACACCTTGCGCCACACTTTTGCTACGCACCTGCTCGACCGTGGCGCCGACATCCGCGCCGTCCAAGAGTTGCTGGGGCACGCTAGCCTGGCCACCACCCAAATCTACACTCATGTTACCACGCGCCGATTGCAGGATAAATATCGCGCCGCACATCCACGCGCCTAATTGAAACCTATGGGGACCTGCCATGATACCTGGGTTTTGCCACCTTGGGAAAAACACAGACGGGTCAGCAGACAGCTTGGCTGCCAGCAAGGCCGCGCTGCTCCTTGCGCATGTAGCGGTTCTGTTTAGTGGGTGGTTTCATTGGCTGTCTGCCCAAGCAGTTCCTACAATCAGCTGGCGAACGAATTATGCCCAGGCCCGCCAGGAAGCCAAGCAAAGGCAATTACCTTTAGTTCTGGATTTCACCACGGAATGGTGTGTCCATTGCCAGCGCATGGACGCGACGACCTTCCAAGACGCTACTATCATCTCGCTGCTGGCACAGCATTTTATCCCCGTCAAAATAGATGCCTCCCGGGAGCCTACTCTAGTAGAAGCTTTGGGAATTCGCGGGTACCCAACGTTAGTGCTGGCGCTGCCAGATGGCAGGATTGTTCAGACGCTGGAAGGCTATCAGGACGCGGGCCAGTTGGCAGCTCACTTGCGCCGTGTATTGGCCCAGATGGGTACCAGCAACGAATACGCACGGTTCTTAGAGCAAGCGAAACAGCAACAGGCCGCCGGTTAATATGCCACAGCCGCCCAGGCGTTACGCGCCTTGCTTGAAGACCCTCAAGCGTTGGCAGTGCATGCCCGGGCAAAAGCCGCTCTCGACAGTATTGACCAACTGGCTCGCCAGCAGTGGGATGCGGAACAGGCAAAACTGGCGGCGCGCCCCATCGAAGAACGCCAGCGCGCCTTGGAAAAGCTCGCACAGCGCTTCGCTGGAACCAGCACCGCGGAACAAATCCGCCACACTCTGGCCCAGCTCGCGGAAACACAGCGCCAGGAGTTAGCCCAGCGTCAGCAACTGGCTGCTTCCCTCCTTGAAGCGGCACAGGCGGATTTCAGTCAGCATAACTGGCTGGCTTGCCTGGAACGCTGCGACCGCCTGCTACGGGAGTTTGCCGATTTGCCCGAAGCCAAACAGGCGCAAGCTCTGCTCGAGCAACTCAAGACGCAGCCAGAACACATGCAACGTGCCTGCGACCGGCTAACGGAACGCCTCGGCGAATTGCACCTGGCACTGGCGGAGTCCTGGTTGCGCAAAGGAGAGCCGCAATTGGCGATCGCTACTTACCAGAAAGTCTCGGCCATGTTCCCAGGAACGCGCTATGCTGAACTGGCCCGCGTTCGTCTCCATCAGCTGACAGAAAATCCGTTCCAACAAACGCAATTCTCTCCTTGAGGGCTTGGCTAATCATTAGTAGGCTGAATGGGAGCAATTTCACAAACGGGGAAAAGCCCTGGGAACTCCCTCAAGTCAAGCGTATCGCGCCACCTTAAAGGCACCCACTATCTCCTTCAGATGGCGAGGTTCCCGCGAGTCAGCCAGGCGAAAATCGAGGTCATGGCGTTAAACATCCAGATGCACAGCAGCAATTTTAACCACGCTGACACCAAGAAGACTGCCGCCTAGCGAACGGCGCCCTTATGCCGATGGCTGCGCCGGCATCCGTTTGCCGCGGGCCGAGCGAGCCTGGACCTGCGCCCGCCCACGCAATGCCTGAGCATCGCCCCGAGCACCCCCGGCCTCGCCGCCGAATACCTCCAGAATCCCGTGCCCTGTCGGCTATTGTCGCTCTGCCGAGCGCCTCAAGCCGGACGGTTGCCGCCTCAATTGGCAACGTTAATGCTCCCATTTCTTCCACTCGCGAAACCCGATGGTGGCCACGACGATGGCCCCGACGATGGCCGCGCGAATGGTCGCCCCGAATTTGCCGATGGCCCCGACGAGCTCACCCACGGACCACTGGACACGCTTTGGCGAACCTGGTGCACTCATCGGCGACCCCCCGGCCAGGACTTCCTCTCATTCTCGCAGGCCACCCGTCCACCGTCCAGCCGGTAAGAATGTAACCACGGTGACCTAAAGACGCGAAGTTTTTTCTTGGTGCCTTAGTGGTTGTATTTCGGGGTGCGTTGGCGGTCGGGAGGGGAGTCGGCGAGGCGGAAGTCGAGTTCGTGGCGGTACAAATCCACGTGGACGACTTTGACACGGACACGGTCGCCGAGTCGGAAGCGCCGTTTCGTGCGGCGACCGACCAGGCTGTGCGTCGCTTCGTCGTGATAGTAATAGTCGTCGGTCAGGCTGCTGATGTGCACCAGGCCGTCCACGGGCAACATGGGCGATTGGGCGAAAAATCCGAACGGTTCGACCCCGGTGATAATTGCGTCCAACTCCAGGCCAACCCGTTCGCTCAAGTAGGCCAACAGTTTCATGCGGATCAGTTCGCGTTCGGCTTCATCGGCGCGGCGTTCGGTGAAACTGCAATGGGCGCCCAGGGCCAGCAATTCCTGTTCGTCGGCACTCACCTTGCCGGTGCGCAACCAGCGTCCCAGCAAACGATGCACCGTCAGATCGGGATAACGGCGTATGGGCGAGGTGAAATGGCAGTAATGGTCGCTGGCGAGGGCGTAGTGTCCCTCTTCGACGGGGCTATACTCAGCCTGTTTGAGACTGCGCAGCAGGGCGTAATGCACGGCGTGGACTTCGGGACGATGCCGCGATTGTTCCAGCACCCGTTGCAACTGGAAGCGGTCGGTGGCGTAGCGGGGGTCAATATCGTAACCGAGTTCGCGCGCGAATTCGGCAAATTCGCGGAGTTTGTGAGGTGCGGGCGGAGCGTGAATGCGGCGCAGGAACGGCACACCGAGCGACTGCAAGTGTTCGGCAACGGCTTCGTTGGCCGCCAGCATGAATTCCTCGATGATCTGGTGGCTGGTGTCGTGGGGAACGTAATGGGCACCGCAGACACGGCCCTCGGCATCGTACTCCAGTTCGACCTCGGGGATGTATAGCTCCAACGCCCCGCGTTTTTTGCGGCGCTGGCGGAGAATCATGGCGAATTCCCGCATCCGCAGCAACAGCTCGACCAGTTCCGCAGACAGGTGCAGACGCTCCTGCACCGCGGCGAGTTGGTGCTTGTCGGAGGCGGCATCGAGGATTTGCTGTACCTGCGTGTAGGTGAAACGGCGCGCGACACGGATGGCCGCTTCTGCAAACCGCGTGTGCACCCGCTGGCCGTGTTGCGTGAACTCCATGAGCACGCTTTTGACGTAACGCACCCGCCCTTGTTGCAGGCTCGCCAGGTGATTCGACAAGACCTCGGGCAACATCGGGAGCACACGTTGCGGCAGATAGACACTGTTGCCGCGTTCTCGGGCCTCACGATCCAGGGCGCTGCCTGGCGGAACGAAGTGCGATACGTCAGCAATGTGCACGCCCAGATGCCAGTGCCGACGGTGGGCATCGTAGGTGAGCGAGACGGCATCGTCAAAATCGCGAGCGTCTTCCGGGTCTATGGTGATGGTCAGCCAGGAGGTGAAATCTTCGCGGCCGGTGAGATCGTCTTCGCGGAAGCGTTCGGCCTGAAGGCGAGCTTCGGCGAGTGCCTCGGCGGAGAAGGCCACAGGTAGATTGAAGGCGCGGATAACCGACAGCGTATCCACGCCGGGCGCTCCACGCGGGCCGAGCACCTCGGTAATCACCCCTTCGCCCGTCAACCCCGGCGCAGGAAACCGCACGATTTCGACGACGACTTTGTCCTGAGGGCGGACGTTCTTGGCGCCGGCATCGCCGACCCAGATCGGTTCGCTAAACTTGGTGCCATCTACGATGACGAATCCTTCGCCGCCTCGTTCGACGTAGGTGCCGACGAAATGGTGGGTAGCCCGCTCAACGACGCGGACAATGCGACCGACCGGGCCACGTTCCGGGCCTTTCGACCGGCGAGTCAGGCGCACCAGCACTTCATCGCCGGTGGCGGCGTCGCCGACGGCATTGGCAGGGACGAAGATTTCGCGGGGACTGTATTTTTCCACACCGTGGGGACGAACAAAACCGAAACCGCCGGCCGTCTTGTGGAATATGCCTACGACAGTCGTGCCTTCAGCCGGTTCGGCGTTGGCGAGGCGCACAACGTGATTGCGGCCCCAGGCGAGTTGACCCTGCCGAATGAGCGCTTTCACCGTGCGGCGAAACTCAGCGTAATCCTCAGCCGCGATCCCCAAACGGCGGGCCAACGCCTTGACCTTCACCGGTTGATAGTTGCCACGCTGTACATACTCTAAAATCGCTTCGGCTAAATTCTTCATCGGCATACCATTATACACGCCAACCGTGCAATCTCCCCCGCACCTCGGCACCGTACCAAACTCAATACGTTCCGAACGCTGCTTGCGGGGCTCACGGTGGTAAACCTTGTTGGTGCACATCTGGGAAGAGCGAGCCGGCACCGCATTCTTAACCATGCCCTCACGGTGAAAGCGTTGATCGTGAACGACATTGCCATTTCCAAGCCGACCCCATTGGTGCAGGCAACGCTCTTGCCCCGGTTTTCGGGATGGCGGCGATTTTAACGGGCAGAAATGGGCCGTTCCGTCTGCCGGAAGGCGAAGGCTGAGCCATCGGGATCGGCAGCTTCGAGTTGGAACTGTCGCCACACCACCGGTCGCGGCGCCAACGGTTCGATGTGCAACACGATCTCGCCATTTTGAAACAGGCGGACTACACCCGTGGACTCGCTGACCGTAACCGCCAGGGCGTTCGTAACTTTGGAAATGGCTGCGGCGGCCCAATGGCGGGCTCCTAGCCCTTTGCCGAGATTGACGCCTTCCGCTTTCACCTCAAGGAAACGGGCTGCCGCTTCAATCGTTCCATCTTTGTTGACGATGATAGCGCCATCTAATTTGGCAATCTCCTTGACGCTTTCGCGTACCCAACGCTCGCGGAGGTTGCGCTCTTTGCGGCTATATCCGCGGACGGGGTCGAAGCCAATCGGTCGGCTCCGCAGGAGCACTTTGCGGTGATCCCCGACAACAAACATCGTGCCGACGGGTTTGCCCTCCCGCCCTTCGCGACCGATTTCCGTAGCCACGTCTACCACGGCTTTAAGCGTTTCCAGCGGCACCTGAGTGTGCAGTCGCCGCAACTCCCGGGCGGATAACCGTTCCAGGTGCTCGTCTAGGTGAATCAGGCTCATGCTGTCAATCTGGTCGGGCCGGTCTTCCACCTCAATACCGTTGTACAGAGCGACTACATGATCGCCGAAACGCAATTGCTCAGCGGCCACAGCTTCCAGCAACGCCAAACTCAGGCGGTCGCGCACCGGGAGCGGCCCGGGGTGGCTTTCCAAGACGGTCAGGCCGGATTCGCGTTTGATGCGGTTGGCCAAATCTTCCTCATGCGCGGCCACCAGTAACCGACAACCTTCCAAAGCCTGGCGCACCTCGTTCCAATCGAGATTGGTCTCGGTGAGCAATAGAATTGCGTCGGCCGGCGTTTCTACAACCAGTTGGCGAGCAGCCTTGAGTAACGCGACTGTTTGTCGTGGTAACGCCATCGCCAATGCCCTAATGTTGCGGAAATCGGCCGCAGCGCGTTCTCCCGACTCCTCTTCCAGGAGCGTGGCCACTGCCCGAATAGATGCCTTGGAATCCTAAGCGCGCCAAGCCACGAAAGCAAGCGATCCTGGCAAAATTGGGAAAAAGTTGCCCCTTTACCTTGCGAA
>BEIM01000011.1 GCA_002898995.1 bacterium HR36 | reverse complement strand
CACTGGGACATTGAGCTGGACGATGTGGCAATAGGCGTGGGAGCAAATCGTGCCAGCGGTGAAACACGGGAACCGCAACGCTTCGACTTGATCGAGATCACGGCCCGCACCGCTAGTAACGAGGCCCACCGCTCCAAAAGCCTTGTAGGTGGCGCACATGACTTCGCCAAACGTCGCCCCAACAGGCGGGTCGTCGAGATCTTGGAACACCACTACTACGGGACCGGGGAACTGCGCGAAGCTCGCCACCTGTTCTAAGAGGCTGGCATAGACCTCGCCTTGTGCGGGTGGCGCCGCTGAGCGAAACGTCGCGGTGCTGGCAAAGCCGACCATGGGCGGCAACTGCGGAAAACAAGCGCGAATACGACTATCCAGATAGCCGGCATTCCGAGGCCGCACTTCGAATAACTCGATGACATTGCAAATCGTCGGCGTGTCGTAACGAGCCAGTTTGGTCAAGACTTGCGCGTTCACATTGCTGGGCATAATCCTCCTCCCAAAGCTGGCAGCATTGTATGGAGTGAGGGTCGTCTAGAACACGTTCGGTCCCAAAGCACGATAACGTGGCGCAGCGTGCGACAGCTGGCCCCAATCGGTTCTAATTAGGGTTGCAGCTCTTCACGTTTGCGCTTCTCGTAAGTCTGCTTGAGCAGCTCGTTGATTCTCTCCTGTGCCTTGATGAGATCGCGGAGGATTTCTAGAGCTTTGGCATATTCGATGAGTCCCTTGATTTCCTGAATGATTTTATGGAAGCGTTCGATCAGCAGATTTATCTGAACCACGGCGGGATCGAAGTTGGCCGGACTGACGCGCTGACGTTCATTGCGTAGGCGCTGGGCCAACAAAGCAATGGACTCCTGGGTCAAGTCGAATTGGTCGCCGTCTCGGACGAGTTGTTCGAGAGGCCGGCAAATTTTTTCATCGAGGCGGTCTAGCTCTTTTTGTGGCACGCGATTGAACCAGAGTTCTCGATAGATGAGGCGTAAATCGCGAATGATTTCCCGTTGCACGAGGTCGCGGCAATCTGAGACGTTGCGCTGTGCATCTTCGCAATCGCGGGCGAAGCGCAGCGCGCGATCCTCGTCAAGTTGCTCCGCTTCGTTGCGCATCTTGACAAGGTCGTCGCGGATACGGGTAAGTTTGGCGAGGATGTTATCGCAACGTTCGCGAATCTCCTCTTCCCGGCGGGACTCCTCAATGAGGAGATCGTTTTCCGTAACTACGTTGAATTCGAAAGCGGCGTGATAAACAGTGCGCTGCGGCTCGCGGTCAAGTTGATCATTGGTGCCCACGGTCATGCGGTTGTCCACAGCTACCAAACGCACCACGAGACGATAAGGCGGTTCCAGGGGCTTGGTGATGGTTTTACCTGGTTTGTTCGGGTCGGGGACTGTAACATTGCGGGGCACTAGCTCGGTTAGCAGGAATTCGTCCTGCGCGGTCAAGAACGGGGCACCCAAGGGGCGCATTTCATAGCGGAACTCATGCTCGACGACCGGCTCGAGAACTGGAGGTTGCAGTAATGCAAGTGGCCCAGCGAGCAGGAGTGGTGCAAGCGCGGTCGCAGGGCTGGCCAAGACACTGCCGACGGTACGGAGAGGCAGAATACGCGCGACGCTACGGTTGCCGATTCCTCCACGGACCGTGCGTGGCTGCGTCCAACGTGTCAGACCTTCGCCGGTGCCCAGGTCGAGATGCTCGAGGCTATCCAGGGTGATTGCGGAGTTAAAAGTGCGTAACGGGATGCGGGTCGGCCCATCCAGCGGCTTACCATCGCTCTGGATTACCGTCACTTCATAATAGACTTCGGTTAGCCCGTTGTCGTCGCGCACCAGACCGCTGAATGGGATAATCGCCCGCGGAGTAATGGCTTCGCGGCGGACGATTTCGAAGTTGGCGTACTGGAATTCGGGTTCCTTATCGGGCTGAGGAACGATAGTCAAGCGGCGGGAATTGCGAATTCCTTCGTTGTCCGTGAAACGCAGTACCAGGCGTAACTCTTCCGCTCGCAATGGCCGCAACCACACGCGGAATTCATCGCTGCCGGCTGAGAAGTGGAGCTGTTGCACAAACGGATTGCGTGTCTCGTAGAAGTGAAGGGTGTGAGCGTTAGCCGAGAGAGCAAATGGAGAAGCGGGATGACCGAAGATCCCGTGGAGTAACGCCTGGCTGGCAAGGGCAGCGTAAAAGTCGGTTTCGCGTTGATCTTGGAGAGCGATTTCCAATGCCTGCAACGGCTTGGTGGTGCGCGCCAAGAGGCGAATTTGCGAACCGATTGGGGCGTCAAAGCGAATCTCCTGGCCCCCTTCTAAAGCAGTAACGATCGGGCCGCGTTCTACCCAATCGCTGGAATTGTGTAAATAACCTGGCTCACGGTGCCAGCGGAGCAATTCGCGCAACGTCGGCAAGGGACGCACGTCGATGTGATACCAGGGAGTAACGGCATCGCCCGCAAACACGCGGAAGCGGCGAGGCCTTTCGATACGCCGAAACTCATAGCGGTATTCGAAGCTGCCCGGCGTACGATTGACGGGTAGCCGTTCCACCTGGGCGCGAATGCGACGGCGCTCCTCCTCGGTGAGGAGTTCTTCATATTCAAGCGTGATCTGGTCATAGACGTGGAGCCGGCGGTAATAGATGCGGCGGCCCCAGTGGCGCTGATCAGCGCGGCGCTCCAATTCCTTAAACAACTCGCCCAACTGGGCGTTGACCGCACGTCCTAATGCCAGGAGGGAGTAATGTTCGCTGGCTTGGGTGAGTCGCCGTTCCAGTTCCGCTGCGGCCAAATTGTGCCAGCTGGCGGGTAGGTCGCGCCAATCGGAGCTGGACCAGGTCAACGGCGGTAGCTGCTCAGCCCAACCGTTCGTCCAAGCGATCTGCTGAATGGTGCTGGTGGTGAGCAGCGGCGGAGCAAGGGGCGACCATCCTGACATTAGGCAAAGGGCGGTGTCTTCGGGTACTCCTGCTGGGCGGCGCAAAGAATGCAATCGCCGCTGCACTTCGTCGCTAGTCAAGCGGCGGGCAAAACGAAGATGGTCGTGGATCTCGACGAGCGACCAATCGTGCCAGGACTTTGGCAACCACCGGAGTGTCTCTTCGTCAGGCTGAGCAAGAGAGCGTTCGGTCTCGCTAGCTTGAGCTAATCGGTCCGCAATGCGGGGTAAAAGGTAGTCAACGACGGCGCGTCCCAACTCGCCAAGATTTTCGATGGCTTCACTACGCAGTTGTTGGGCGGACATAGCTTTGTGCCGCGCTTCCACTTCGTCCAGGGTCAAAAGCCGCCAGCTATCGGGGAGGATGTGGAGCCAGGTGTGTGGGCCAACTGGCGGTTGAAGCTCCCAAATCTGCTGGCGTTCCCGGGCAACTGGATCGCTGGTGTTTTCGAGGTCGGGAAACAGGTCGGCCCAGGTAGCGGGGCGCCAGCCGCTAGGATAGCTAGGGTCCTCGGTGCGGACGACGTTGACCCAGGCGAAGACGCGGACAGGCATCTCCCCGCCGCTGGGCACACCGCGCCTCGGCTGCTGGGCAAAGTCGGGGAGCATAAGCATGACCCGCAACGGCCAATGGCGATTCTTCCAGACCACGTTGCGTTCCCAGCAAGTGGCTGTCCACTCCGTGGCAAAATAGGCCAGCGCTGCCACACTCGCCCACAAACCCAGGCCGCCCAAAAATAGGCGACGCAGCCTGGCCCAGTTGAACACTCGCCGCACGGGGATATGGTGCAAACGTTCCTCAGCGCTTTGTGCGGTGTACTGCACCAGCCGATACGAATAACCATAGCGCTCGGCAGTCTGAGGATCCGCTAGCTCGACCGCAGTGACCAAGCGCTCCTCAAGCACCTGTGGAAAACGCCGTTCCAGAATCAACGCCAATGCCTCAGGGCGAAAAGGGACTAGCAAGCGATAAAGGAAACGCTGAGCGACCAGGTAAACTGCCGTCGCGCACAGCACCGTCCACCACGAGGCGCGGAACAGAAAAACCCCCACTCCCGCACGCGCGCCCTCCGAGCCGTCGCGGACATAATCCACACCTGCCAGTAGAAACAGACCGTAATCCACCAAAAACACGGCTAAGAACCAGCCAGCCATTGCCAGCAATGCCAGCAAAACAAACTCGCTGCAGACATAAACAAGGATACCGCGACGCAGTTGCTGCAAGGAACGGCGAATGGTCGGTTGCTCGGCTAAAAGAGTACGTTGTGGCGAGGTTTGTAAGGTTGCCATGTTGTTCACCCAGCTAATTTGCGATAAGTTTGTGTGGCGACTCGCTCAGCTATCACATGGGCAAAGCTGTCTGACCGGGCACTTGCCTCGGGATTGCATGCGCCATGCGCTGCGGCCCAGATTTTAGCGCTGAAGGTTTGCTGGACGATTCGACTCACCCTAGCGCAGGACATCACGCCAGGCGAAGCAATTTCCGCGTGAGCCATTCCGCAGAAAGCAGCGTCACTACGATAATAAGCGCCCAGGGTGGCCCGTGGGTTTCCTTCGGCTGCTCGGCCGGACCCCAGAGGGACTGCAGGTAAAACCAGAGATAATCGAAGCCTTTGTCCCAAATATCCTGCACCCGGCCGACGGCCCGCGACTCGGTGGTGAGAGATTCGAGGACGTCTGGGACGGTGTGCGCGTCCTGAAGGAGAAGGAAGAGACGGCGGGCTTCGTTGTCTGGCGTCCATTGAGCGGAGTCCTCACCCGACTCCTGAAACTGTTTGCGCAAGGTGCGCTCCGCATTTTCTAAAGCAGCAAACAAAGTGGCATGCCGTCGCGCCGATTCACTCAATTCCGTGGCTTCACTGGCTAGCCGCTGCAAGGCAATATAGTCAGGGCGAGTGAAATCGCGTTCCGGATCAGTCCGACGCACGAAGAACTCGCCTTCGAGAGCCTCGATGGAAGCAGGTATCGGCACCTGGACGCGATAACGTCCCGCACGAAGTACTTGTACCCGGCCGATAAACCACCCAGGCCGACCCGGATCGGCTCGCATGGGCAACCCGCGCAGCCATTCAGCAGGCACTTCACCCGATTCGCTGGTCAGCGGCTTGATTTGCATGACGACGGCGACGTTACCGCTGAGCGGCCGCATCTCCTGGTCGTATAACTGCGCTTCCACTTCCACGACATCGCCTTCAGTATAGCGTGTGCCGACTACCAGCAGGCCACGGCGACTGCCGCGACTGGGATCTCCCTTGCCCATATAACGGATGAGTTTTGTCCAGAAGCGTTCATAATAGCGTTCCTTGAAACTGCGGAGCCGCCAGATTTCGGGCGAGCCGATGAAAAAGACGGGACCTTTTCCCACGCGGTGGGTAACGAAAAAGGGTTGCAACTGGCCAGGCTGCGGGCCATCGGAACTGGTGAGATAACGTGGGTCGGGGTCGCCGTAACGCGCCAACACGCTGGCAGCACCCTTGACTTCCAGAACCGGCGTGAAGGCGTAAAAGCCGCGCCGCGCCGGCTCGAGAGCGCGCCCCTGGGCCGAACGCCGCCTCTCCAAGGGTTTCGGGTCTTCGGTTTCCTGCCAGAAAAATTGTTCCCAGGCTTCCCGCCAAGTATCAGGCAGTTGGCTCGATTCCTGGTCGTCAATCAGATTGAAGAAAGGCATTTGTGCAGCGGCTGGTTCCCAATTTACGGCCCAAGGTTCGCGGGCTACCCGATCCAGCATTTGCACTGACAACCGAGTATTGTCCAGCACCACCGGCAATAGGAAACGAACTGCCTCCAGTTCCTTATCGCGGGCCAGATGAAACGTATGAATCGGACCAGCCACATAAATGAAACCTCCAGCAAATTCGGTAACCCAGCGCCGCAGATTCTCCTGGGCAGCAGCAGGCACTCGCCGCCAATCCAGGTCGAGTGCAATGACCACGTCATAGTTGCCTAAGTTGTACGGGTCTTAGTCGCGATCGCGCAAAGCATCGGGAAACGCAGTGAGCAGTCGCCGCGGGTCCACATCCTGCACGCTTTCCCGAGCGGCGCTTTGCAGGTAGATGGAAAGATCGAATTTCTCCTGTTCCCGCACCAGCAGCGTACGCAGGAAATGGTACTCCCGCAGCGGCGAACTGGCGCACAGCAAGACGTTAAGTTTGCGGTCTTCGACCTGCACCTGCACGGGTTTTTCGGAAAGATTATCGGCATGGGCTCGCTCTCCCGGGATAGGCTGCACCCGCGCCCAAAAGCGGAAGGTACCTTTCAACCTTTCGGCGTTGCGGTAAACGAACTGCTCACTGGCCAACGTGACTCGCCCAGCTGCCGATTGCAAACGGACCTCCTTCTTGTCCACCACCTCGGGCCGTTCTTGATCGGGTTTTTGTGCGAGCAGGGTCACTTGCACTTGGGTGCCTGGTGGGATATTTTCGCCCTCCACAACAAAACGAAGCGGAAACTCATCTTCGGGTTGTACCCGTGCCGGACCAATCAAATCCACCAGCCGCAGATTACTCGTCTCCTGGTGCTGACCCAGGGCAACGGCAAACACCGGAATGCCGAACTTTTTGGCTTCCGCAAGCGCCTGGGCTACCTCCTGGGACGAGCCGGCATTGAAACGACCATCGCTGAACACGATCACGCCTTTGACCAAGTTGTTACCTTCGCGGCGGATCACATCGAGCAAGGCTGCCCCGGCATTCGTGCGCTGAGGCAGAGTGGTTTCCGTTTGGCGATAATCGGCGAGAGTTTGTTCCAGTTCACGTAACAACTCCATGCGCCGACGCTGACGCGTTTCTGGTTCAGCGTCATCCAGGGACGCCAGGGCCTCGGCTTTCTCGCGGAGCATCTCGACAACGGCGGCGGGGATGGGCGTGGCGATACTTGGCGAGCAACCCAGTGTTAGAAACGGCTTGAGCTGGTGTTGCACAAACGCTGAAAGTTGCCCGCGGATTTCTTGCTGCACCTCCGCAGGCAAGTCTTCCCAGCGCTCGGCCTGAGCCTGGCTCAGACGCTCGCGTAATGTTGGCAAAGTTAACTGTGCAGTGGTATCGAGCCGGCTGCCAAAACGGTAAATCGTCACGGGATTCTTGACCAGAATGCGCGCCAAAAAGTCGGCAGCAGCATGACTGCTCGGGGTTTCCTTGCCCGGATCGAGCCAGCGTAACAGCAAATCCTGCCGTGTCGGGCGGTCTGCATCAGGATCTTCGCTGGGTGGACTGTCGCTGGTGTGCATGCTTTCGGAAACATCGAAAAGCAGGACAATGCGCGAATGGCGTTCGCGGATTTCCACCTCCCGAATGGCTGGCAGTAGCCAGACAAATAGCAACACCAGGATGGTCAGAATCCGCAACGCCGCTAGAAACAAGGCCCACTTTTGCCCGACGGTTTGGCCTTCGCGGCGGTACCAGCGCAGCACCAGAAAGATAGCCGCCAACGCTAACACGGCACCAAACGTTACCAGGACACCCGGGGTGACCCAATCAAATAGCGGCACTTCAGCGAGACGTAGTTCGCTTACCGGCCGACCGAACAGTTCAGGGGGATCTGTCCAGCGGCGAAAAATGTGCTCGGTAGCAATTCTTGAATCGGGGGTCATGGCAGTTCAGCTCGTGGTGGCCGTTGTCGCAACTTCGCCCGCAGGACTGGTTATGGACACTAACCGAGCAGCGGGCGGCGGTTGCAGTCCTTTTTCCCCAGCAGGCACATGATGGCTGAAGAGCATGGCCAGAAATTGCTCCAGGGCCAAAAGCGCCAGCAGTGCCAAGAGTACCCACGAATAATCCGACCACGACTTGGCCTGGACGTACTCCTGCGGCGGAGGCGCAGCTTCCGTGAGCAACGGGGAGCGCGCCACGATTTGCTGCGCTTCCTGAAAAGCCAGCCGCAGTTCTCCCTCGGTCAATGATCGCCGCCATTGCTCTTGCAAATCGGCCTCGGCCACGCGCCGCAGGTCTCCCTCTTCGCGGCAATCGGGATTGAGGACGAGGATACGGCTTTCTGGCTCCCCTTTGGGGGCAATGCCTTCCCCCGGCTCATTGAGCCGCAACACATAGAAACCCGCTTGCTGCGGTTGCAGGCGGAAAACTATCTCCTGGCCCGACTCCACGCCGGTGATCGCACCCAACGCTTGTTGCTCGTCGCGCGGTTTGCCTTCTGGCCAGTAAAACAGTTGCAAGCGCGGCGCATATTGCTCCTTGTCAAAGCGGACTTCGACACTGCGGGCCAGTAGATGGCTGGTTTCGGTTTCCCGCGCCTTGCGGCTTTCACCTGCCAGATAACTTTGCAGAAACGCCAACATGGGCACGTAACTGAAAAACATTTCATTGCCCCAGTTATTCCACGAGTAGTTGCGCCCTGCCACCGGGCTGGGATTGGCCGAGGTCATGAACGCCACCACCGTCCCGCGACGCTGCCCGCTACCGATTTTCCCCTCGATGACCAGCGGATCACCCTCTAAAAGGCGCTGTTGAAACCGCTCCAACCGCTGCCGGAGCTCTTTGCGGTCGGGGCGCTTCCAATACTCGGCTAATTGCGGATCACTCAGCAAACCGGCAACGGCATCCAGGAGTGGGCCTTTGCGATTGCGTTTCTGTTCGGCGTCCGCCACCCAGTTGAGCATCCGCTGCGCGTAGTTGGCCAGCATGAGCCGCTGCGGAGATGTGTCCTGGTTGAGCAACTGCACGATTTCCACGGTTTCCAGCCGGAAATTCGTCAATGGTTCGCGGTTGGTCAGTTGCAACACCACTTGTACGTCCGCACCGGGTTTCCACGCCGGGTCCACCTTGAAGTAGCGATTGATTTGCAGGTAGCGAGCAAACTCGTCGAGCATTTCCCTGGGGAAGTTGAAAGCAGGGTGGCCGATCTGCAGAACGCGCACTTTGGGAGCGGTGTCATCCAAATCGGGCGGGTCATCCACAAAAGTCAGGTTGCTGTTGGGTACCGGTCGCAGTGCCAGCGGCACCGGGAAAATTCCCTGACCATTGCGGTACAAGAAACGGTTATACAAATCCACATTGACACGCTCGCCCAGGAAAAACACCAGGCTGCCACCGCGACGTACGTAGCTCTCCAGCGCCTTGAGGCTATCCTCGTCGAGGTCGGAAGGCCCGTTGCCCACGCCGGGCACGTTGAGCAAGTAAATCACGGGATAGTCATCAAGCCTGCGATTTTTCAACTCGTTAGGTCGGCAGCGTTCCGGACGCCAGCCCAGCCTACGGGTCGCCCCCAAAACACTGGCTACGTATTCGCTGGGAGGTTTAGGGCTATCGAGCATGTGGTCTGGGTCCACTAGCAAAACGGGCAAATCGCGACGCAACTCGACATAAACGTGGCGGACGTTATCGGCAGGCAAATGGTCGGG
This sequence comes from bacterium HR36, assembly GCA_002898995.1. GTDB lineage: Bacteria > Planctomycetota > Planctomycetia > Gemmatales > HRBIN36 > HRBIN36. Next base: position 9,533 of record BEIM01000011.1, on the reverse strand, counting down.
CTGCTGGCCATCTTCCACATAAACCGTAATCTGTTTCGGTCCCAACGTCTCACCATCGTGGAAGCGCATATCGAGGCGGAGCGTACGTTCTTCATAACCGCTGATGCGATCGACGACGCGTGCGAATTCATTTTTCTCCACCCCGTCCACCCGTACGCCGACCCGCAAACCGCTGCGTTCGCTGGCACTGAAGTTACGCAAGGTTACTTCCAGGTCAAACGGGACGCCTGGGGCAACGACCTGTACTGGCACAGCACTGGCCGCTGTTCCCTCTTCCCGCCGTTGCTGCGCCCGCGCCACGACATTGGTAATGGCCAAGTTAGCATGGCTCGTGGGGCGCTCCTGGGGATTATCACTGAGCCGTGTCGGCGCAGCGACATCGTAGAGGCGAATCTGCACGTCCTGTCCTCTCGCCCAGTCTCCCAGTTGCGCCAGAATCGGGCGAAAGCTTTCCTGGTTCCAATCCTGCTCGCGAAAGTCGCTGACGATATGCAGATAGCGGTGGCCACGCTTGATGTTGCTCAGGTATGCGGAAACCCCTGGAAAATCTCCCGAGCCGCGCAGCAGGGCCAACCAGTCTTCGGCCCGTAATCGCAAAGCCGTCGGTTGCAGGGCATCCAGGCGGCTGAGCAGCCGCGAGACTTCTTCGCTCGTCAGCAATTGACCTGGCGGCGATTCGCCCAGTTGCGCATAAGGGGGTCCGAAATCCGGAGTTTCGGGATGCGACAGACGGAAAAAGGTAACGTAGTGGGCCCCAGGCACATCAAGGTAATCGCGCACCAGCTTACCAATCAACGCCGTGGCCCGGCGAAAGGCCGTCGGCCCATTTGGCTGTTTGGCATCTTCCAAGTCTCGCATACTCAAACTGTCGTCCAGAACAATGAAATGGTAATGCGGTAGTTCCTGTCGCCGTGCCTGAGCCGCTTCGCCCATCCACCACGTCGGCCGCACCACCAACGCCACCAACGCCAGCACGATCAAACAGCGCAGCAACAGTAGGATGAGCTGTTCAATCAGAATCCGCCGGCGATTGCGCTGCTGCGATTTGAGCAAGAATTCCATCGCTGCCCACGCGATACGGCGGAACCGCATCCGGTTAATCAGGTGGATAATGATCGGCGAGGCGATCGCCGTCGCTCCCCACCAATAAGCTGGATTGATCGCTTGTTCCCACATGGTCAGTTCGTTTTCTTCCCACGCGCACGCGGCAGTGCGCCAGCTCCCATTTCAGACGCGCCGCTGCTTGACGTTGGCTTTCATTCGCATTCGCGTGTGCAAGAATTTGGCCAGCACCGCATCCACGTAGTCGCTGGTCTTGATCAGCATGTAATCAATGCCGCGGCGGGTGCATCCTCGCCGCACTTCCAGCAAATACTCGTTCAAGGCTTCCAGGTAACCATCCCGCAAAGCTCGCGGATCGCAGATGAGATGAGGCTGTTGCTCCATACCTTCGAAACGCGTCGTACCGCTGAATGGAAATATCAGCTCATCATCGTCCAGGATGTGGAAGATGAGGATGTCGTGCTGTCGGTGAATGAGCATCTCCAAGCCACGAAACAACGGTGGGCGATCCACAAGCAAATCGGAAATTAAAACCACTAAGCCGCGACTGGTCATTGTTTCCGCAACGCGGCGCAAAATGCTCTCAATATCCGTTTTTTGTCGGGGTCGGCTCACGTCCATGGCCAACAACAACCGTTCCAGCTGGGCCTGTTGACTGCGTGGCGGAAGGATCTGGCGCACGTCCTCATCAAAAGTAATCAAGCCTACGGCATCCTGTTGGCGCAGCACCAAATACGCCAGACAAGCTGCGATGGTGCAGGCATACTCGTATTTATTGAGCGGGCTGCGACCGTAGCGCATGGACTCACTGACGTCCAGCACGAGATTGCAGCGGAGATTGGTTTCTTCCTCATACTGCTTGATGTAAAAGCGATCGGTGCGCGACCACACTTTCCAATCCAGGCGGCGAATGTCGTCGCCGGGCACGTACTCGCGGTGCTGCACGAATTCGACGCTCTGGCCAAAAAACGGACTCCGATGCCGGCCAGAGATGAAGCCTTCTACCACCTGCCGTGCTCGCAGGTCGAGTCGGCTGATGCGGGCAATGGCTCTCGGATGCAGAAATCGGCGAGGATCGTCTGACATGGCAGGTTCACTGACAAGGGGTTGCAGTCTGGTAGCCAGGTGTGACGGTCATTCGCCAGCAAGCCCAAGAACGAGCCAAGGGCCCAGCTGGCATGAGTACCGACAAAGGTGCTGGCGGCAGCGACTCGTGAATCATGCGGCAAAGATCTTCTGGAAGCGCGGGTCCTGGGTGAGTTCGTTCTCGCGGGTTGGGGTGATGCGGAGCAAACGATCTACTACGGTGTCGGCGGTGACGCCTTCGGAAGCGGCGGTAAAGTTGGTGACCAGGCGGTGCCGCAAGACGGGTTTGGCCAGGGCCTGGATATCCTCAATTTGCACATGGCCGCGACCATACAGCAGCGCCCGCGCTTTGGCACCCAGGATCAAATACTGCACCGCCCGAGGCCCGGCACCCCACGACAGCCATTCCTGGACAAAATCAGGTACGCCCGGTTCGCCTACCCGAGTTTGCCGGACCAGCGCCAGTGTGTAATTGATGATGTGGTCAGATACGGGGACGCGTCGCACCAGGTGCTGCAATTCCAAAATCTGCCGGCCGTCCAGCACCGGCACCAGCTCCTCTTGCAACAACGCTGTGGTTCGCCTCGCGATTTCGAATTCCTCACGGTAATTAGGATAGCGGACAAAAACCTTGAACATGAACCGATCCTGCTGAGCTTCCGGCAGGGGATAGGTGCCTTCCTGCTCGATCGGGTTTTGCGTGGCCAGCACGAAAAACGGGTCGGGGAGCTTGTGCCTTACTCGGCCAACGGTTACTTGCCGTTCCTGCATGGCCTCCAGCAAAGCGGCCTGGGTTTTCGGCGGAGTGCGGTTGATTTCGTCGGCCAGGATGACGTTAGCAAAGAGCGGCCCTGGCAGGAAACGAAATTCGCGCTGCCCCGTGCTGCGGTTCTCCTCGATTACTTCGGTGCCTGTGATGTCGGAGGGCATCAGGTCAGGCGTGAACTGAATGCGGCTGAACTCCAAGTTCAGGCACTTCGCCAGGGTGCTGATCATCAACGTCTTGGCCAGTCCGGGGACACCTTCTAGGATGCAATGCCCGCGACTGAACAGGGCAATGAGCAACTGCTCGATGACCTGATCCTGCCCCACGATCACGCGGGCCATCTGCCGCTTCAATTCATCGTAGGCGTCGCGGACTTTCCGCACCGCTTCCAGGTCGGTTTGCTGCAATTCCGTCTCTGCGTGCGACACCAGCTGCTGACTCATGGATTACATTCCTTTCCGTTATGCCTTGGGGCCATTTTCCGAACTGCTCCCGCCGATCACGCCATACCCAGCTTCGGGAATGCAGACCAAAATGGCGCCCACTATGCTCTAAATTTCACTGTAGCTCACCTCTGAAAGATAGGCAGGGCCGCTTTGTCCAATTGCAGAATGATCAAATGCAGAGCCGTCGTAAAAACTGGACCCACGCCGCCGTATCCCCAGCTGCCATTGGCCGACTGCCGACTCTTGAGAAAATCGAAAACCACCTCGCGGTATCGGCTCCATTTGAGCAGGACGCGCTGGGAAGGATCGCGGCGTTCGATCTCGGCCAGGTCGGGTCGCATCTTAGCGTGCCGATCTTCCCCCAGGACATACAGCACCTGTGCGTAGTAGAAGTGCGTGTATTCCCAGTGCCCGAAGCTGTCCCGCCCAGTGCGGTCAATCGGGATATTGCGCATGCAGTAATTCAGCCACTGAATCGCTAATTCGTTTTCGTATTCGCCGGCGCTGAACATGCAGGCGATGCCTGCGGCGGTCAGGGGCGGGCGCACGTTGCCTCCACCGTGCCGCAAACTATAAATAACTCCCGCCTCGCGTTTGCGCGGGTCGGGATCATGCCGCACTACCTGCGTGCTTTTGCGCAAGTAATCTTTGGCTTTGTCAATGGTTTCCTTGGGCACGGGAATTCCCGCATCGCGGGCCGCACGTAACGCCTGCAATTGTGTGACCGTAACCGAACCTTCATCGAAGTCGCTGCTATCTGCAGCCGAAACATAGCCCCAGCCACCCAGCCGTGTCTGTGCGCGTGCGGTAAACTCGATGGCACGCTCCAGAGCACGCCGCAGATGCTCTCGCCGGCGTGGGTCCCCTCCTTCTCCGAACACCTGGGAAAGAAACGTAATTGCATAGCCGTGCCCGTACATATACCGATGTCGTTCTTCCTGATTCTGCAAATTGGCGATCAAACCATTGGGCTGAACCCGGCTCAGGAGCCACTCCACCGCATCCTCAATATTCCTGCTGTAGCGCCCCTGAGTAGGGGTGCTGCCCTCACACAATAGCGCCAGCCCCGCCAACCCGGTCATCGCAACGGGATAATTCCCATGCATCGCCTCCCAATGGCCATCGCGGGCCTGGGCCTTGGCCAGCCACTGCAACCCGCGATCTATGCAATCCTGGTAGCGGGCCAAAAACCTCCAAGCCTCAGGGTCATCCGCCGCCCGGGCTGGCGATCCGGCTCCGCCCAGCGATGTCGCCGACATCCCAGCTATCGCCGCCCCCGTGCGTCCCAGAAACTCACGTCTTGTCCACATGGATGCTCCCCTTGTTTTTGTCCCCGGCGTGCACTTGACCCTGGGTCGCGCCCAAGGCCAAAGTCCAGGAAGCATTCAAGAATCGCTCGGAGAGTTCGTCAGCTCCAGCACATTCCCGCCGCCCTCCTTGCCTACCTGGCGCTTCTACACAATTGTACCGAGTACAGCGCGGATACACACTACTGCGCCAGGCATTCAGCGGCCTGGAATGGCTGATGCCGGACAATCGGGCGCCTTTGTAAGCCAGCTCCTCTCTGCACTTGGCAGCATGGCTCCTGAAAATTACGGCAGCGCCTGGGCATTGGCCGTGTCATGTCAAGATGACGAGGGACAAGCTCAGTACCAACAGGCGAAACTTATCTGACTTAGCCGACGCGGCTACAGAGATTTATCGCTGGAAAATGGGTAAGGTGGCCTTATCCAACTGGAGGATGGTCAGGTACACAGCCGTGGCAAAGACTGGCCCGACGCCCCAATTTCCTGTGCCGTCCCAGCTACCATCCATTCCTTGAGAACGTCGCAGCCCCTCAAATACTACTTCACGGTAACGGCTCCACTTGAGCAAAACCCGTTGCTCAGGGTCGCGCCTTTCCAATTCGGCCAAGTCGGGGCGCATCTTAGCGTGCCGATCCTCCCCGAGCACATAGATCACCTGAGCGTAGTAGTAATGTGTGTATTCATCATGGCCAATGCGAGTGAGGCCAACCGCCTTGATGGGGATATGTCGCATGCAGTAATTGATCCATTGAACAGCTAGCTCGTTGTCATACTCACCAGCACTGAACATACAGGCGATTCCCGCTGCGGTCAGAGCCGGCCGAACATCTCCGTCTCCGGTTTGCAAACTATAAATGATGCCCGCCTCGCGTTTGCGCGGGTCAGGATCATGGCGCACTACCCTGCTGCTGCGCCGCAGGTAATCCTTGGCTTTGTCAATGGTTTCCTTGGGTACGGGGATGCCGGCATCGCGCGCCGCTCGCAGCGCTTGCAATTGCGTCACAGTCACCGAACCCTCGTCGAAGCCTCCACTTTCGTGGGCAGACAAATACCCCCAGCCTCCTAACCGGGTTTGCGCCCGTGCCGAAAACTCCACAGCCCGTTCCAGCACTCGCCGTAATCGATCGCGGCGTCGCGGGTCGTTCTCTTCACCCAACACTTGCGACAAAAACGTTATCGCGTAGCCATGCCCGTACATGTACCTCTGTTTCTCTAGCGCGTTCTTCACATCAGCGATCAAACCGTTCGGCTGAATCCGGCTGAGCAGCCACTCCACCGCATCCTCAATATTCCTGCTGTAGCGCCCCTGAGTAGGAGTGCTGCCCTCACACAATGGCGCCAGCCCCGCCAACCCGGTCATGGCTACGGGATAGTTACCGCCAATTGCCTCCCAGTGCCCATCTCGTGCCTGGGCCTTCGCCAACCACTGCAACCCGCGATTTACGCAGTCTTGATACCGCGACAGAAACTTCAATGCCTCGACGTCATCGGCCGCCACACTTTTGGGCTTTTCCGCAATGTGCCCGCCCATTGTCAAGCCCGTTGTCAGTCCCGCACAGCGCACCACAAATTTCCGCCTCGTCCACATTGTCCGCCCCCTCCCAAACACTGATTCACCCAAGGACATGCCTCTGACCGTCAGGGACCTTTTTCTCCCTGGTAAGTCTACCCGTGTCCAGGCCATTTTTCACAGGGCTGGGTGAGCCGAAATCCGACTCGCTTACCCCTGGCTACGCAGTTCTGTTTACCGAAAAGCTAATCTTGTTGGCGACACTGCTCGGCACCATGTCGCAGAGCTGCCTTGCAGCAAATACCTCGTCCACCAGCAGCTTCGCTCATGCAACGAGGCGTTTGAGCTTGGCTTGCCTCGTCATGGTTGAGACGATTGACCTGCTGGAAACTCACTGTGCCTGCATAACACGAGTCTTACCATCACGCTGTTCCGGCAAAATTCAACTGCCAACGTGTACCCAATTTGGCATGAGGTGAATTTGCGTTCTAGATTGGAATGCCAGCGCAAGGCGAGCGGTCAGGGATGCCCCAGCGTGAATCTCGAGGCTATCGGCCGATCACGCGGTTGTGATCGCGCCGCCAGTCAGCAGTGAGGTCAGCCGTGAGCACATCCTTCGACCTTTACGCGAAGGCCAAAACCATGCCATCCGTGGGACGTGTAGCCAGCACTCCTCAAGTAAAAACGGCATCGCTTGACGAAAGCGCCTGGTTCTGCCCCCAGGAAGTGCGCATCCTGGTGGCCGACGATGACCGCGGTGTTTGTCAGCTGATTCAACAGAGCCTGGCTCGGCCGAGTTTCCGCATCGAGATAGCCCCAAGCGCTGCCGAGGCCAAAGAGAAACTCGCCAGCCAACCTTATCACCTGATCATCCTCGACTACGTCTTGCCCGGCTGGGAGGCCAATGAGGCTTTGGAATACATCCGTCAGCAGCAACCCGACGCCGCCGTCATTGTGATCACCGGCTATCCAAGCCTGGAAGGCGTCGTCTCCTGTCTGCGGGCTCGCGTCTATGACTATTTGACCAAGCCGTTTGACATGCAGCAATTGGAATCAGTTGTGCACCGTTGCCTGCAGCACAAAGGCCTGTTGCGGATGACCGAAGAAGCACTGCTGGAACGCCTCGGCGCCTTTATCCGAGAACGCCGCAAAGCTCTCGGCCTGACACTCGCCCAGATGTCGGAACGCACTGGCGTATCCCTGGGGTACTTGTCCCAGATCGAATTGGGCAAGAACTCGGCTTCGATTGAGACGTTATACCGCATCTGCCTGGGATTCGGCATCCGCATGTCGGAGCTTTTTGCCGCCATTGATCGCCCCGAGGGCAGCTAGCAACACCTCCAGCCGCAGTGCACGTGTCTGGCTCCGCCTGAGCGTAGCTTGGCGCGGAAGCTTCACCAGCAATGTGCTGACGAGTTGTTTACCTACAGCACATTCTTCGAGCGCAATTCAATTCCCCGGCGCGCACACTCCGTTTGGCCCCAAAAAATTTGTTGGCGCGAATACATTGCAGGTTCGTCCGTATCGTAGCTGCCACACGGTCCAGCAAAACAGTGCACGCGATGTGTGCAGTAGCAGCGGCCAGCGCAAGCCAGCTATGGCAGCAGTCTGCACACTTGTGTCCAGGGACTGCACGGCGGCGAAGTAGGAGGCCAGCCGTGATAGCAGGCCGCACACTTGCGCGCAAGCCCCCTTTATCTGCGAAGCCGGCATTGCCGTCAGGTACACCAGGAAAACAGCTCTAACGCTATACGCAGTTGCAAAGTGCTCGACGAACATGTTCAACGCAGAAAGGAAGGCGGGATACCCCGCCTTCTCTGTTATCAATCCCAGAACACTTTGCGGTAACTTGCTCGTTGGCGCCAGCAATTGTCCGCAGCTGGATTAATCGTCTTTCTGCGACTTTTTCTTCAGCGGAATGGTGTACAGGTAAATGGTACGCTCGAAACCGTCCGCGTTCACACGCTCAACCTTGTCTGGCTCGTAGCCAGGAATCTCAAAAGAATGCGACACGACCCGTGAGCCGGGTTTCATTTTCTGCAATTGAGGCACGAGCTTTTCATTGAGCGAAGTCAGCAGGTACAAGGTAATGACCGAAGCTCCGCTGAGGTCGAGGGTGAAAATGTCTTTCTGCTCGATGCGGACAAGCTCTTCGACACCGTTTTTCTTGACGTTTTCCAACGATTCTTTGACGCGCTGCGGGTCAATGTCGAAGCCGACGGCCTTGCAGCCGTACTTCTTGGCCGCGGTCACCACAATTCGCCCATCACCGCACCCCAAATCGTACACGACATCATTCTTGGTGACCTTAGCCAGTTCGAGCATGCGCTCGACGACAGGCTGCGGCGTTGGCACGAAGATCACGTCCGGCCAGCGTTCCTGCCCCGAAGCGCAGCTGAGCAGTATTGCCAGGGCCAGGCCCAGCCCCGCTGTCGCTAGCACCCGTGTCCACCGTACCAGTTTGGTCTGCATAGGGACTCCTCCGTTGGTTCGGAATTACCTCAGCGAGCGGTCGGCACCGCTTCAGCTTACAGCATATACAGCTATCCGCTCAATTCAATACGCGCGTTTTTGTTAAAAATCCCGCGCTGCTTTACCAGTGTCGTCATCGCAAGGACAACTATCTGCCCGCGGAGCAATCCTATGCTTTCCGAAAAATCGGCAGGGTCGTCAGAATCGCTACAACAGCAGATGAGTGAAGGTCAGGTTGGTTACGCTGCAGGTTGACTGCTGGGCGATACTAGTTGCCAGAGCGATTCTGCCCCCGCGCTGCTCAGGCGATCCTCTTGACGAGTAGCGCCCTTACCCTGCACCTCCTACTGGGCCATTGGGGACGAATCGCGGCGGCAAACGGAGGCGATATGAGTCGCACTAGTAGCAGCCTAGCAATGGTGGTGATCGGACTAATTGGCTTGGTGGGGTACGCCAGCGCCCAGATTGCAGCGTCCACGACACCAGTCGCCGCGACCAAGCCAATCGTTAGCGCTACCCACAAGGACTTTGGCTCAGTTCCCCGCGGAGTCGTATGCCTGCATCAGTTCACCATTCACAATCCTTTCGATTCGCTGATGAAAATCGCCAGTGTCCGCACTTCATGCGTCTGTGCCAGTGCCAGCGTGGACAAGCGGGAGATTCCCCCTGGGGATAGCGCCACCCTCGCGGTGAGTGTGGACACGGGCAAATATGTGGGACAACGCGTCTTCACCGTTTTCGTACTGCTGGAACAGCCAATCGTCCAGGAATTGCAGTTCGTGGTTCAGGCTGAAAGCCGCGAGGATATTACCCTCAGTCCGAATCAGTTAGCAATTGGTCGTATTTCCCGCGGGCAGCCTGCGGAGTCCAGCATTACCATCACT
>BEIM01000010.1 GCA_002898995.1 bacterium HR36 | reverse complement strand
CGTATGGTCACTTCCCAGACATTCGGCCCGGCGGGAGCCCGCAGGGGGTGCAAAGTCAAGCGCAATCGGCCCGTCTGGCCGGGCTCGATTCGTGGGGAAAGCACCTCTACCTGCACACAACCGCAACTGCCTCTAGCTTCTACAATCTCGATGCCGTAACTTCCTCGAACATGCAAAGCTGCCTCACGCCGCGGCGTGTTCAGCGTGGAAACTTGCCCGAAATCTATTGTCGGCTCCGTACATACCAACTCTCCATGCACCAGGGAAGTCCACGACAACAGCACCAACACCCCAAACCTTTGCACCCACTTAAAGCAGAATATTGCAAGGTATCGTCGCAAATCTTCGCATGCCAATGCGATCATCGCCCGCCTCCTTATTCGGCTCTGCCCGCCGTAATACGAAGCAGCCGAAGCGGCACCGGATGTTATTGATGCGGGAACCTCCTCACCTATTGCCACGCCAAAGCTGTGTGTCCACTGCATACCATTTCAACCAGGCCAGGCAAGACAATTTGCTTGGACGGGACTATGGGTACAATCAAAGGGAACTAATGACTAAGGCGAAGCCACGATCAGGAGGCCACTATGTACGTGGAAACCAGCGAAGGACGAATTTACTGCGACGTGGAAGGCGAAGGTCCAGCGATCGTATGCGTGCATGGCCTGGGCGCGACAGGCAACGTTTGGCACGGTGTGCGGAACATTCTGAAAAAACAGTTCCGCGTCGTGGTATTTGACCTGCCTGGTTCTGGACGGTCCGAAAAGCGTGAGCCACGCTACACATTCACAGGCTGGGCTGGCCAATTATTCGAATTAGTGCAGCGATTACAATTGCCGCGATTCGTGTTGATTGGCCATTCCATGGGCACACTGCTCGCGCAGATATTTGCAGCCCGATATCCTGAACCTCTCGCTGGCTTAGTGCTGTGCGGGCCAATCGTAGAACTCCCTGAAACGCGCAAGCAGATTTTCCAACAACGGATCGAAACGGTGTTGCGAGAAGGAATGCTGGCGGTTGCGGATAGCGTCGTCGCGGGTGCTTTAACGTCGGCAACACGGGAAAGCGCGTCGCCGCTGCCAGGTTTAGTGCGGGAAATGCTTTTGGCCAGCGATCCCATTCACTATGCGGCCCAATGTCGCGCTCTGCTAGAAGGCTCCGCTCGCGATGCCCTGCCGCATATCCGCTGCCCGGTGCTGATTCTCGAAGGCGACCAGGATACCGTAACACCGTTGAGCAATTGTCAGCAGATCATATCGGCTTTGCCCCAGGCACAGTTTCGAGTCATCCCGGCCACCGGCCACTGGACTATGCTGGAACAACCGCACTTGGTCGTCGCTGCCATCCAGGAATTCTTGGCCCACTGCTTTGCTTCCTCCAGCTAAAATAGTGGCGGTAGCTTAGTCGCGGGCCAAACTCCTATGCCAAAAACAGCCTTACCACGCCCGTTTGCAACGCCATAAGATAATCAGGAGAAGCGTCAGATGTACTGCTAGAGCCAAGCCAGAACAAGAGCTCGCTCCTGCTTGGAGACGGCAGGACCGTCCTTTATAGCCCCTTTGGTCCTTGCCTTATACAGCTGGCGGCCCTTCACGCAGCATGCGAGGATGAAGCGTACATGGCGGAACTAAGTCTAGATAGTATGGAAAACGCAGAACATTGGTTACGCACTTGCCGTTTGCGCGACGTCCGACGGGCGTGGCAAAACCTCACGCAGTTACGCGAGGCCCTGGGACAGGAACGTTTTAGCGAGTTGCTCGATCCCTTATGGCGATTCTTGCCACGTTACCCTGACCCGGACATGGCTCTAAATAACTTAGAACGCTTCCTGGCTAACAAAGCGGCGCTTGCTCATCTCGAACTCTTGCTGGATGGTGTGGCCAAGCGCTTAGAAACACTCCTGCAGATTTTCAGCACCAGCCAGTATTTCAGCGAACTGTTGATCCAACACCCCGAATACTTAGAAATGTTATGGGTACCATTGCAGCGCACGCCGCAACGCCGGGAACTCGTGGAACAACTGCAAGCTGAGGTGGATGCCGCCTTCGAGGACAGCGCCTTGCTCCGTGCTTTCCGGCGATACCGCGAGCGGCAGCTTCTTCGCATCGGTACCAACGATATCATCCGGGAACGGCCGTTGGAAGAAATAACTTTAGATATTTCCACAGTTGCCGAAGCAGCGGTAGAAGTCGCCTTAAACGTTGCTCTTCATCGGGTGTCGGAACGTTTCGGCAAGCCATTCGACATTTATGGTCATCCCGGCCGCTGTGTCGTTTTAGCCTTCGGAAAACTTGGGGGCGAGGAGCTCAATTACAGCAGCGACATTGATATTATGCTCCTCTATGCTGAGGAGGGCCAAACTCAAAGCCGAGCGCCTATTAGCCTGGGGGAATTCTATGCACGTGTGGTTACAGAGCTAATTAGAATCTTGAATACTCCGCCTCCTGCTTACCGCGTGGATTTACGCTTACGCCCCGAGGGCAGTACCGGTCCCTTGGCCCGCTCCCTGCATTCGACCTTATCTTATTATGACACCTTAGGCCGCACTTGGGAACGTCAGGCCCTTATCAAGGTTCGTCCCATCGCTGGCGATATGGCATTAGGCCAACTGTTTTTAAGGAATATAGAGCCTTTCGTCTATCGCAAATATCTGTCGTTTTCTGAGATAAATGAAATCAAGGCCATCAAGCGCCGAAGGGACCGCAAGACCAGCCTGGCCGGAGAGGAAAATCTTGACATCAAGAATGGCCGGGGTGGCATTCGAGATGTCGAGTTCGTAATTCAGTTTCTGCAATTAGCCAACGGTGGAGACTTACCCGCGGTGCGGCAACGGAATACCTTAAAAGCTATAGAAGCGTTGGAACGGGCCGGCTGCTTAACAGACCAGGAAAGCCGGTTCCTGGCTGACACCTACCGTTTCTTACGCAAGTTAGAGCATCGGTTGCAATTGATGTTCGATCTCCAAACCCATCGTTTGCCAGAAAAGCAGGAAGAACTGCATAAGCTAGCTTTGCGTATGGGTTACGATGATGGCACGGGCGGTTTCGCACTCCAGCATTTCTTGCGTGATTATCGGGAAAAGACCGAATTGAATCGCACGATCCTCAATCATTTGCTCCAGGAAGCTTTCCAAAGTCCGGAAGGTGTGTCTGGTCCTGAAGCCGACCTGATTCTTGATCCCGAGCCTGAGCCGGAAACGATTCAGCAAGTGCTTACGAAATATCCTTTCAAGGACTGGCGAGCGGTGTACCGGCATCTCCTGCAACTGGCCCAGGAGCCCGTACCTTTTATTTCTTCGCGCCGCTGCCGATATTTCCTAGCGCGCGTGGCCGCTCCTTTGCTTCAGGCGCTTTCACAAGCCCCGGATCCGGATATGGCCCTGGTCAACCTGGAAAAAGTCACCGCATCCTTAGGGGCTAAAGGTGTTCTCTGGGAGCTGTTTAGCTACAACCCACCGACACTTCATCTTTACGTAGAATTGTGTGCCTGGAGCCAATTCTTGTCTAATATTCTCATCAACAATCCAGGAATGATAGATGAGCTCCTAGATAGCTTGGTGCTAAATCAACCGCGTACCTATGACCAACTGAAAGAGGAACTCGATGAGCTGTGCCATAATGCCGAAGACCCGGAGTTGATTCTACATAGTTTCCGGGATAAAGAGCTATTGCGTATTGGGGTGTACGACATACTTGGTAAGGAACCCGTACCAGTGACCTTAGAAGCGCTCACGGTGCTAGCTGAAGTGATTCTCAATAAATCTGCAGAATTGGCTTGGTTTGACCGGTTACAACGTTTCGGTATGCCCACGCTTGCGGACGGCCCACGTGGGGGGCAGCCGGCACGCTATGTCTTGCTTGGTCTCGGCAAATTAGGTGGTCGGGAAATGAGCTATAATAGCGACCTAGATATCATACTTGTTTACGAAGGAGATGGTTCCACGCGTCCAATTACTGTAGAGGATCTGCAGGAGGAAGCGGGCAGATGTGCTTTGGGGAGTTTTCGCACTCGGCCTGTACGTCTTCAAAATGAACGCACTAATAACTTCCACTTTTTTAGCGAATTGGCCCAGCGCTTGATTCGGATTCTGGATCATCATGGGCCCTATGGCCGACTTTATGCGGTGGACATGCGTCTTCGACCAACGGGAAGATCGGGAAGTCTAGTAGTCCCGTTAGAAGAGTTTCGCCGCTACTATGAGCAGGGCAAGGCCCAACTCTGGGAACGCCAAGCGCTAACGCGCGCCCGTGTAGTGTACGGTGCGGCGGATCTTGGAAGTGAGGTGATGCGCGTGGTGCATCAAGCTGTTTACGGTTTATCTTGGGACCCCCACTATGTGGACGAAATTGCCTCTATGCGCCGTAGACTTCAAGAAAGCCGAAACGAGCGCGATTTGAAACGGGGATTTGGCGGCATTGTGGATATCGAGTTTTATGTGCAGCTTTATCAAATCCGCTACGGCCGACAATATCCCGCCCTGCAAACTCCTAATGTGCGGCATGCGCTGTATGGTTTGGAGAGCACCGGGCTAGTTCCTATAGCCGAGGTAACCGAAATGCGCGAAAATTATGATTTTCTCCGTCGGGTGGAAAATCGCTTGCGTATCGTCCACGACATCTCTCAGGATGAACTGCCCACAAAGGACGACGACCTCGAAAAATTGGCGCGGCGCCTTGGTTATGAAGGGCGCGGTGGAAAAACTGCGCGAGAAACATTCTTGCACGATATGGAGCAGCGCACGACCCGTACTCGGCAAATCTTCCTGCAGGCCCTGCTACGCGAAAAGAAACGGTAAACCATTTTCCGGCAATGGCGCCCAAGCACGCTCTCAGCTCTCCTAGCGATCTTGGTCCTGACGTAAATTTCGCAAATAACTTGACAAAGTGCCCGCCGTTGGGCATGATAGATCATGGAATCATGCCGTATGAACGACGGCCATTTCGCAGCGTGTGAACGGCATATAAGAATCATAGGCGCACTCCGCTATTAGGATGGAGGAAGGCATCATGAAGGAGCAACTTTGTACCCGCCTAGGAGTGGAGGAATTGGAGGAGCGCAGCGTTCCTGCAGGCGTTGTTCGCGCCAGTTTCAGAAACGGTCTGTTGACATTAACGGGTGATAATTTGAATAACAGCGTGCGGTTGCAGTTTGGCAGCACCGGTCGCACAGTAAGCGTAATAGGCTTGGATAACACAGTGATTGCTGGCGTGAATTTCGCCAACGGCGTGCGTGATATTCGCATCAATATGCAGGGCAGCAATGACTTAGTGTTGGTATGGGGTGGTCGGTTGGCCGGAAGTCTAAGCATAGACACGGGACAAGGGAGTGACCGCGTTATTATTGGTTATACTGCTATCGGTAATAAGCTAACAATCACCAATCCCATAGGCAATCTTGAACTTGCCATCACGGTTACGACTGTGCAGCGCTCGACTGCTATTTTGACTGCGGGTGGAGCTGATAATGCGACTATAGTGCAATCGAATTTCCGAGGGCCATTCCTCTTGAACGCAGGAAATGGCGCGGATACTTTCGCAGTTACCGGCACCAATTTCAGTGGTAGTTTCCTCGCCCTCATGGGGGATGGCAATGACACCGTTACATTGACCAACTGCTTCTTTGGCCAACCCGGTGTGCTCGATGGCGGTCTAGGTACCGACGGCTTGACCCAAACGGGTGTCATCGGGACTCCAGCCACAATTAGTATTCCATAAACATCGGGATGGATTTCCTGCACAATGGCGCAGTTCGATTCACGCGCCTAACAGCGAGACGCATTTGGTGCGCAGTGCGGAGGCTTGGCGCATAGCCTCAGGGGTGCTAAGACGTTGATGAACGACTAAGTAAATGGCCTGAGCGATAACGGCTGGATCGTCCTCTCCGCAAAATAACACATTCCGACCGATAAGGCAGCCGCGAATATTAGGCCCCGCCCCCAGCCCGCGCTCCATGTCCAGGACGGTGAGCACGGGTTTACCTGTGGCTTCGCCTCCGAGCAACAGGACGGGCAGCGTTGTCGCTTTAGCCACACGGGCAAAATCTTCGCAGTAAGGTATCTTCAACCAAATCCTCCCTGAGTAATAACCCAGAGCGCTGGCAATTCCTACGGCCTTGATGATGTTGTCGGGAGTTAAGTCGGTGCGATAACCGGTTTCTGTTTTTTGCACAGGCAACGGCTCGACAAACACAGGCAATCCTAGGTCAGCCAATTCTTCGACGGCGCGGGCGACACGCTCTAAAGTTTCGAGGGCATAACGGTCATTTTTTTCCCCTCCGGGCACCCAGCGCCACAGTAACTTGCCACCATCTAGGTTCATCTCTTTAATCCGTTTGCCTGTCATATAACTCGAAGGACGATCCATCATTTCATGTTCCGTACCTGCCAGACCGGTGCGATTCATGCTGCCGATCAACACCTTGTTATCCAGAAAATTGCGCCCCGTAAGCTGACGCACTAGATAATTTAACAGCACGACATCATCTATGACATCGCTGGTGGCCATCAGACCATCTATATCACTGGCCAGGAGGCATCGCGCGATACGGCTGAGATAGTCTAGCCGGTGTCCCATGGCCGTAGCATGCGGACCGACACGTGTCACCGCCCGCGCTGGGTGATCGGCCGCCAGGATTACCAAGCGACCATCCGGAGCCAGTACACTGCGTTTCTTGCGGTTTTTTAATTCTTCCATGATTAGTTCGGGTTTTTCGACGCGCAGTCTGGTGATCTCGGCGAAGGTTTCTTCGGTGAGAAAATTGCGTGCGCGGAAGGCAAATCCGATAGGCAAGGTGCTGATCACTTCTAAATCGTTGGCAGCTTCCTCCAGCAGTTCGTAGGCAACGCTCACCACATGGGCGGGAACCTCCGTACCTATAGGCCGTACCGCAATGCCTATCGGGCCGGTGTAGCCCACTGCAGCTAAGGTGCTAAATAACTGCACCAGATCGGGCGACTGAACCAGGCTGCCAGGAACGCCGAATCGAGGATAGGTTGCACCGCGACGCACCGGTTCACCGTTTGCACCAACAGCATTCGCGACGTGAAACCACATTAAGAACGGCGCTGCGTGTGCAATGGCCTGACTCCCTTCATTATTCAAGTAAAGCGTGGCACTATCCAATGCCAAACCCACGCGGTCATAACCCTCACCTCTCAGGCTTTCGATAAGAGCCACCCCTCGGCGCACTGGTCCAACCAGTTGGTGCCGCCACATACCAGGATCGGGAGAACCTGCGTCGCCAACACTTAATATGAGATTTAATCTTCGCTGCTGCGCTTCTATAGCTAATTTGCGCAACGACACTAGCAACGCTTGCTCGGCTTGTTGTTCTATAACTGCACTGCTCGTGTCATAAGGCTGGCCTGAAGCAGGATTCCGGCCGCTAGCGACAAAGACGGCTTCGGCTCCATATTCTATTGCTTCGTCCATAAGACGCAGAATCCTATCCACTGCGCGCTGGCGGTGTACCTGGCTGAGGCTGCACAGGTCCGCAGGGTCTATCAAGTTTTCTTCGTTGGTCCACTGGACGGGTTGGCAATGAAAGGCGATCTTCTTATCGCTCGCTTTGAGACGCTCTGCTACTTGGCGGCGAAGTGACCGCGATTTCAGCGAGGTTAGCTCGATGTAGTGGAATCGCTTGTCCCGCAGGGTCGCATCCAGATGGCGCAAGAGGTAATCAGGATCAATCAGACTGCGAGAAGCGCCATCCAGGTTTCCCGGACCAGGGTATGCGAGGTAGAAGACAAGCGAGCGGGGATTTTTGTCAAGGCTCATCGTAATATTCCCTGAATGCGGAGATTCTTCCTGCAGCCAGCTTTTACTAGCAAGCGAAGCTATGGTAGGCCTGGTGTGAGGGGCGTCAAGAGTGCCAAGCGCTTGCGCTTGCCATCTGATAAGATACGCCGGCTTCGCCCTCCAGCTTTTTTGCATACAATGCCCTTAGATTCACACGCTTTTTAGGGCTGGAGATTTGCGCATGGCTGAACAAAAAGCGAGCCGTCCGACCATTTACCTGGTGGATGCCTATTCTCTCATCTTCCAAGTGTTCTACGCTCTGCCGCGTATGACAAGCCCTGAGGGTATACCGACCAACGCCATCTTCGGTTTTGCCGGCGACCTGCTGCGGTTACGCCGCAAGAAGCCCCAGTTTCTGGTCGTTGTCTTCGATGCACCAGGCAAAACTTTTCGCGAAGAAATCTACCCCGCTTATAAAGCCCAACGCCCGCCTATCCCGGAAGACTTGCAAAGACAGCTACCGATTATTCGGGATATTATTACGGCTCTGCGCTTGCCCTTATTAGAGATGCCCGGCTATGAGGCCGACGATGTAATTGCTACTATAGCCAGTCACGCTGAGAAGCAGGGCTACGACGTTCTCTTATGCACTAATGATAAGGACTGCCGACAATTAATAAGCGACCGGGTGCGTATCTTGAACGTTCGCAAAGATGTCGTTCTGGATCGTGAATCCCTGCGCCAGGAATGGGGTATCACGCCAGAACAAGTGGTAGACTTTTTAGCGCTGGTAGGAGATAGCGTGGACAATGTCCCGGGCGTTCCGGGAATAGGACCGAAGACCGCGTCGAAGCTATTGCAAGAGTTCGGCACCCTGAACAACTTATTAGCTAACCTCGATAAGGTAAAACAACCCAAGCTCCGCCAAGCATTGCGGCAACATGGTAAAGAGACCCAAATGGCGCGTCGCCTCGTAGAGCTCCGCCGCGATGTGCCTATTGCGGTGAATTGGTCCGATTGGCGTTTGGCCCCGCCGGATGTGCCCCGACTGCGAAGCATTTTCCAGGAGCTCAATATCCGCCGTTACGACGACGACTTAAGAGCGCTAAGTGAAGACGATCCTCCTGTCGCAACGGGATTCCTTTTCCGCGATGTGGTCGAACACGCGTGGGAAGCTAATTACCACTTAGTGGATACCCGCGAGAAGTTTGAATCGTTTTGCGCCAAGTTGCAGCAGCAAAATAAGTTCGCATTAGACTTAGAAACCACCCACCTCGACGCAATGCGTGCGGACATTGTAGGCCTGGCGTTTTGCTGGCAGCCTGGCGAGGCATATTATCTGCCGATTCAGGGTCCATTAGGTCAGGCGGTCCTTTCAGGCCCCGAAGTCCTGGACAATCTGCGCCCTATCCTGCGCGATCCGAAAATCGGGAAGGTAAACCAGAACATCAAATATGACTATCTCGTACTGAAGCGAGCAGGAATCGAATTAACTGGAATAGTGGGCGATCCAATGGTGGCTGATTATTTACTAGAGGCCGGGCGCCGGCGACATAATTTAGAGGATTTGTCGCAGCGTTACCTCGATCATACGCCGATTGCCATAACCCAGCTCATCGGCGAGCAGGGGCGCAGCCAAAAGCGCATGTCCGAAATAGACACGGTTCGCGTGGCTGAGTACGCTGCAGAAGATGCCGACCTGGCCTGGCGGTTGTGCGAAATCCTAGAACATAAGTTAAGGGAAGAGTTACTTTACCAGCTTTATCAACAGGTGGAGATACCGCTCATAACCGTGCTGGCAGAAATGGAATATAACGGCGTGAAAATAGATATACCTTTGCTCCGCAAACTAAGTCAGGAATACGAGGAGCGATTGAGGCAATTAGAGGGTGACATCTATCGCCTAGCAGGCCGACCTTTTGCCATTCAGTCGCTGGAACAGCTGCGTACCGTGCTGTTTGAAGAACTAAAGCTGCCGTCGTTACGCAAGACGGCCATAACAGGAGAGGAAAGCACTGCCCAAGATGTGCTAGAGGCGCTAGCATTGGCTGGCTATGAATTACCGCGAAAAGTCCTGGAATATCGGCAAATTGCCAAGCTGAAAAGCACGTATGTGGATGCGTTACCCCGCATGGTAAATCCTCGAACCGGTCGCATCCATGCCTCCTTTAATCAGACCATCACTGCTACGGGCCGTCTTAGCTCGAGCAGACCAAATCTACAAAACATTCCGGTACGCCGCGAATTAGGAGAACAAATCCGCCAGGCATTCATTGCACCCGATGAAAATTGGGTCCTCTTGACCGCAGACTACTCCCAGATCGAGCTGCGCATTCTGGCTCATTGCAGTGGTGATAAGGCATTGATGCAGGCCTTCGAGCAGGATTTAGATATTCATTCGGCAGTAGCCGCCCAAGTGTTCGGTGTTCCCGTTCACCAGGTTAATAAGGAACAACGCCGTATGGCGAAAACGATTAATTTCGGCATTATTTATGGTCTCAGTGCATATGGTTTGGCGCAGCGGCTTGGGATAACGCAGGAAGAGGCTGGAGCATTTATAGATGCGTATTTTCAACGTTACCCGGGGGTGTTAGAATTCCAGGAGCGCGTACTAGCAGAGTGTCGGGAACAAGGGTATGTGCGGACGATTTTAGGGCGTCGGCGAAAGATTAGTGGCATACGGCCCCAGTCCAGTTATCGCCAGCGCAACGCCCCGGAGCGCGAGGCTCTCAACACGGTCATTCAAGGATCGGCGGCAGACCTAATCAAGGTGGCAATGATTCGGCTGTGGGGAAAGCTAAGAGAGACAGGTTCGCAAACCCGGCTAGTTTTGCAGATTCACGATGAATTGGTCTTAGAGGTGCCGTGCGCTGAATTATCGCAAGTAGCCCGCATCACTCGCGAGGCCATGACGGAAGCTTTACCATTGCATGTGCCGCTGAAGGTGGACCTGGCGGCGGGGCCCAATTGGCTGCAAGTAGAGGGCATAACCTCAAAGTAACGCAGGCGGCTCAGGGAGCGAGTCGGGGTGTCAGGACTACGTTGCCGGCGGGATTCAGTTGGATCGAGAACAGAACGCTGCCTGCAGGAGGTACAGTAAGAATTGTTTTGGCAAGAACCTGCCCCGAAGCGGCATCGCTAATGGCAATGGGGATTCGCGCATTGGCGGGAAGGCGGTCCCAAACCGTCTCCTTAGGCACCAAGCGGATAGGAGGAGCCAGGGGCTGGGTAAGGTCGCGGAGGAGAATGGGTACTGAGAGGTCGTTGCGGAATCCCACCCGTACTGGCGGAGCGGCCACCTGGCTGGAAAGCGGCCAGGGGAGCACAAACCATAGCAGTGTTCCCACGAAGATTCGGCGTGGCTGAATCATAGCCTAAATGCCGTTGAGTGGCTGTTTGGCGCCATTTTAACGCAGGGGCTTGGCCAAGTTTGCGCTGGGAAAGGGCAACTCTAGCGAAGAAAGCAGCCTCGCCGACGGAGCCGGAGGTCGAGATGCGAAAACGCAATTGAGCAACATTGGCCTTGGCAGTATAATTCCAGCAAATGCACGAGATCTCATCAGCTAGATCGGGGAATTCCGGTCGTGCTGCTGTGTCGTCCGCGCGTGGCTGACCTGCTTTTTTGCGTGTACAATCGGGCGTTGCATCCCGAACTGTTTGAAGTGTTGGCAAGTCACCGAGTGGAGCGGGGCGACTTTCTGTTGCATATGTGGATTACCCGCAGCGGCCACGTGGTGACCTGGACTGACGGCAAGCGGCAGCTGACGGAAGTGGTCGCATGCCAGCAGGATGTTCTGCCCGAAGGCTGGCTCGTGCGTCTGCACCTGCGTGGAGAACGCGTCGCCGATGTCTTGGGGATTCCCGGCGTGAGGTACCAGGCAAGCTTTCAGGAAGAACGGCTGATGCCGGAGATTTTCTTGCAAGTCCACGACGAAATTGTTCAGGATAGCCAGCGAGAAGGACTCTTCGCGCAACTGGGAACTGGAGGCCGAATAACGCTGACACCTGTAAGTTATCTGAATCCCCAAGCGCGTCCTGGTTCCTTGGTGATCTATGCGTTTCACACTTTTCCCGAGGAATACACTGTGGTCAAAACACAGTCGCTTATCGAATCGGTGCAGTAGCGACCATGTTGCAGCTGACAATGTACACCATACCGAGCGTTCCATTGGAAGCGGAATGTGTGCGACCTGATGTCTTGTGCAGTTTGAGCGAGGAGGAGGTTCTGCGGCAAAAAGTGCTGTACGGGAACCGTGAGGAAAAGTTAGGGGAATTTTTCAGATTAAGTGGCTCAGGTGAAAGTGGTGAGGTGCACGTGGAAGGGGAGCTAGGCAAAGTGAAATGGCTGGGGGCCCGGATGAGAGCTGGCCGGCTGGTAATCCATGGCTCGCCTGGTATGCATCTAGGTTCGGAAATGCGGGGGGGCGCCATTGAAGTGTTTGGGAACGTGGGTGATTGGCTCGGTGCCGAGATGCGAGGCGGGTTGATTCATGTGCATGGCGATGCCGGGCATTTGGTGGGGGCGGCTTATCGGGGAAGCCGCGCAGGAATGCGGGGAGGCGTCATTCTGGTGGAAGGAAACGCTGGGTTCGAGATAGGCCACGGAATCCGGCGAGGTTTGATTGCGATAGGCGGGGATGTGGGCGATTTTTGCGGCGTCAATGCCATCGCCGGAACCATCGTAGTGTTTGGGCGGGTAGGCTGGCGCGTTGGTGCAGGTTTGAAACGCGGCAGCGTTGTGCTGCTCGACCCAACAAGCGGTTTTTCCCCGCTGCCTACGTTTCGCCAAAACGGAGTCTGCGAGTTGGTATGGCTGCGAGTGCTGGCTCGACAGTTGGCACAGTGGCGGTTCGCGCCCAGAGCGCTCACTGCTCAGAACGCCGGGCAATCCCCTGCGGGGGAGACTGGCCAATATGAGGGTAGTGTGGCTACCGGCGACAATGATACGCGAACGCGGTTGCTAGCGCGTTTTCAAGGCCGGTTCCGGAGGTATTGCGGAGATTTTGCCGAGCTACCTAAGGGCGAGATTTTAGTGCGTGCGCTATAGGATGCCGTAACGAGTGAAAGTTTCCCGGACACTTTTGCCCGCCGCCAACTCCTCGCGGACGCGGTTCTCTCCAGTAACCTTCGCCAGTGCCAGCTGGAGAGTGCGTTCGGCCAAATCCGCCGGCACCACGACAATGCCGTCGTAATCAGCAAACACAAGGTCCCCAGGATGCACCATGCATTCGCCCATCAGCACAGGACCGTTGATGAACAGCCCTTCAAGACGACCTTTGGAATCCAGGGGGCAAAAACCTGCCGCGAACACGGGAAAATCGAGGCGAAGAATCTTCTCCGCGTCGCGCGTCAACCCGTCGGTTACGACCCCGACCGCACCGCGGGCTTTGCAGGCGGTGGAGAGCAATTCGCCCCACAGCGCACAGCTGGTATCATTGCGCGTGCTCGCCACCAGGACATCACCAGGACGCAATTGGTCCACACACTCCATTTCCAGAGCGTAAGGGGTCTGCGGCATCTCGACTGCTGGAGCCAGAGCCAGTGTAACGGCACGCCCGACAATGCGCCAACGAGGTGCCAGGGGACGGATGTAATGCGGTAACGCACTGGTGCGGTGCCCCAGCGTGTCGAGTACATCTGCCAGCACCGCACTGTACAAAAGCTGCCGATGCTTCTGGTATTCCTCGAACAACTGTTCGTTCATGAGCAGGACGTTCCTCCAGGACAGCGGTTACGCTAGCGCGTGACTCCTCGGTGTAGAATATGGTAACTAAGGCAGATGTGCAAACTTTTCGCAACCTTAATGCGGAAACTTGGCAGTGCATTGGCATGGCCCAAACTTTCGTCCTTATCGCCGGGCGAACTTCACGCCAAGGGACTACTCTCAACGAGAGCAAATTTGGCTCCGAATATCTGGAGGAAACCCAGACGCTGTGGATGCATGTGCAGGACTTGGCGGCACTCGGCGTGGAGCCTGGGGCCCGGGTGCGGGTGCGCAGTGCCTGGGGGCAGGCGGAGGTGGTCGCCCAGGCTGATAAACGGGGCGAACTGCCGCGAGGTTTGGTCTTTATTGCCTACGGTGATGCTTCTAGCCGGCTCATGGGCGCTGATACGCATGGGACAGGTATGCCCGACAGCAAAGGTATTGACGTAATTATTGAGCCGCTCCACACTAAATAGCAGGGCGATGGCTAGCAGCGAATCTGGAGCCGCCTATGGACACACAAACCGATGCGTTGCGGGTGATTGAGAATGCTACATGCACGTTCTGCGGTTGCGTATGCGATGACATGGTGCTCAAAGTGCAGGGAGACCGTATTGTTGAGGCCAAGAATGCATGTGTACTGGGCAAGGCCTGGTTTTTGAATCATCATCCCGAGGAACGTCCAGTGGCTGTGGTAAAAGGAAAACCGGCCAGCTTGGACGAAGCAGTGGAGCAAGCGGCCGAGATTCTCGTGAACGCTCGCTATCCCGTGGTGTACGGGTTATCGGACACGACCTGCGAAGCCCAGCGGGTGGCAGTAGCGATTGCAGACTGGATCGGCGGTTGCGTGGATACAACGACTTCGGTGTGTCATGGGCCTTCGGGAATGGCGTTTCAAGGAGTGGGAGAGGTTACGTGTTCCTTGGGTGAGGTGAAAAACCGGGCCGATTTAATTGTCTTCTGGGGTTGTAATCCTGCCGAATCTCATCCCCGCCACATGACCCGCTATTCCACCATGCCGCGTGGACTGTTTGTACCAAAGGGGCGTAAGGACCGCACAGTTGTACTAGTGGATGTGCGGCGGACAAAGACCGCGCCCGCGGCGGATATTTTCTTGCAAATTAAACCCCGCAAGGATTTTGAAGCCCTGTGGGCGCTTCGCGCTTTGATAAAAGGTGTACCCGTCGACCCTAAGTTGGAGGAAGAAACGGGCATCACGCTGACGCAATGGCAGGACCTCGCCGAACGCCTGAAGTCGTGCAAGTTTGGCGTGCTCTTTTTCGGCATGGGATTATCCATGACCCGCGGTAAGCATCTCAACGTGGAAGCTGCACTGGCTTTGGCGCGCGACCTCAATCAATTCACCAAGTTCTATATCAAACCGATGCGCGGCCACGGTAACGTAACGGGAGCCGATAATGTGGTCAGCTGGCAAACGGGTTACCCGTTTGGCGTCAACTTGGCTCGGGGCTATCCCCGCTTTAACCCCGGTGAATACACCACCGCCGATCTGCTTGCCCGGGGCGAAGCCGACGCCGCTTTGATTGTCGCATCCGATCCGCTGGCCAATTTTTCACAACCGGCACGCGAACATTTATTGCGAATCCCTTATGTGGCGCTGGATCCCAAAGAAACGCCGACAACACGCCACGCCACCGTCGCTTTTACCACCGCGCCTTATGGTATCAGCGTGGCAGGTACAGTTTACCGCATGGATGATGTTCCGATTCGATTGCGGCCAGCGCTGCCTTCTCCCTATCCCAGCGACGAGGAAGTGTTGCGGCGTCTGGAACGGCGGATTCGGCAATTGCTCGGTATTGGAAGCGAAACTGGTACGCTGATCTCAGGCCAGCCATGACCGACAAACCACCCGAGGAAATGGCCTCGCGTGACAATGAGCTGCCGCTTCCCGGAACGCCGCGACCACGGGGCAAACCGCGACGCCGACGCTTACGCAAGGCAGCGCTGGTGGCCTTCAAGGTCGAACCCGAGCTAGCCCGCATTCTCGACCAATTACCTAACAAAAGCGATTTCATCCGCCGCGCCATTATTGCCCAACTCAATATGGCGTGTCCGCTGTGCGCTGGGACAGGAGTGCTGCCCCGGGGCCTGCATGAACATTATGCCCAGCATCTCCGCAAAATCGCCCAGCGCAACTGTGATCGGTGTGGCCGGCCGGAACCTCTCCCCGCTTCCCCCAGCGATATTCCTACGGAAGATCGGCCACGCCTGGAGCAGTTTTTCTTCGGTGGACCCTTTTACTGCCACAATTGCTACGACACTTCCCCCGCCTGCAACGATTGCGGCTGGCACATTGCCCCGGAGCAGGCCGCTCAACATCATCACGAGCCGTCCTAACCTGCTACGCTGCTTCCAGGTGCTCGCCTCTCTTTCGGTTGGAATGCTGGCTATCGCCTCAGAATTCCGTTGGTCGCACTTATGAAGACATTTTTTAGGCTGACTATATCCCGTTTTCGGCGTCCATGGTGGGGGGGAAAGGCCAGCGGCAAATGCTAGTCCAGCGCTCTCACATCACCCCAGTCTTTTTAGCAGGTCAACTGTAACTGCAAACGATAGTGAACGGTGGAGCGGGACTGTAAGACAACCCGGGCGTAGTGTCCCGTCGCCGCAGTGCTAACAGCTTCCAAGTCCCAGTTGGCATCTTCCGGTTCCAGACACTCAACGACCAAAAGCCAGGCTGAGGTTTGCAGGCAGAAGGTGGTGCCACGGCACTGGGGCAAGCCCGTTCGCTGACCGTCCGTCGCGAAAGCAGGCAGCTGTACACGGAACCCTGGAATTGTCCACCGTAAGGAGCAACTGTACTGCAGACCGCCGGGTGTCAGGCAAAATGTCTCGGTCAAACTTGGCCCGCCGTACACCTTAGTTTCAACGGCCCATCGCAGGGATTCTCCCCTTCCTTGCAGCACTTCCAGTGTAGCGTCGAACCAGGTAGAAGGCAGGCCTGCCAGCGGTAACCAGGAATTGTCCGCTTCTCGATATATCGGCCCCAGGGCGAGGGCGTCGGGGTACGCCATTTCAGCGGGCACGTCTGCTGGGCGCGAAAAGAGCGGCGGCTGCCAAGCGGGAAAGTCCGCACTTTCCTCATGAGCCAGATACACCACTCCTGGGCTTTCATCGGCGCGGGTGGGGTTGAGCACGGCGACCAACCGATACGGGCCACTCGCTGCCAGAAGCCGATGGGCCACATCTCCCTGAGTTTCGACCACTAATTGTCCCGCTTCGAAGCGCCAAGCCTCAGTCACGACGACGGAATTCCCAGCGCGGGGATTACAGGTGGTTGGTAATGAAGCGCAGGATGTCGCGGGCCGAGATCACCCCCAGCGGTTTACAATCGCGGACGACCGGCAGATGGCGGTAGTCACCAGCGTCCATCTTATGCACGGCGAAGAGCACGGAATGGTCGTCTTTGACTCCCTCGGGATTAGGCGTCATGAATAAACTGACGGGGAGGTTCTCGAATTGTTCGTGCAGGCCGACGACCCGCATGAGAACATCCCGCTCGCTGAAAATGCCCACCAGCTGACCGCTTTCATTGACGACCAGCACAGCACCTATGCTGAATTCAACCATGCGGCGAATGGCATCCCGTACCGAGGTTGTTGGCAATACGGTAATCGGTTTCTGCGGGCGCAATTCCCGCACCTCGGTCCGCATGAGTGCTTCGCTAAGCGGATCGCGCGGCTGGGGTTCATCCAGTTGCGTCAACGGCTGCAAACAAGAAGCACACATTTCTTCCCCGGGCAGATTGTCATAGCCGCACACCGGACACATCATAATCTGCCCTCCGCAATATTGCTGCTGCCCGCGAAAAGCTTACCCTCAGTCCTGCGCAGCCGGACCGTTCATTTCGCTTTCTTCAACGACCCAGATGTCGTCACTCTGGAACAACTCTTCAAGCTTGCCGCGCCCCTTGCTCTTGATGACGTCCTCGACCTGCCGGTTAAGTAAGTCCTCAAACGTGGGCCGTTCAATAGCGCGGAATACACCAATAGGTTCTGGGAATTGCGGATGGTACATGCGGCTGAGGATGAAAGCCAACGTCGGCTCGGCGGCCTTTTCGTCGTGGATCACGAGGTCGTCCACGCTGATGCCTTTGCCCAATTCTACCACCTCGGGTTCTAATCCGTTCAACCGAATTCCCTTGTCGCGATGCTTGCCAAAAATCAAGGGTTTGCCGTGCTCCAGGTACAGGACATTATCTGACTTCACTTCCTTATCCGTGGCATACTCAAACACGCCGTCGTTGAAGACCTTGCAGTTCTGGTAAACTTCGACAAAGGCGGACCCTCTGTGCAGAGCTGCTCGGCGTAGGGTGTCCGTGAGATGATTTACATCCACGTCCACAGTGCGGGCAACAAAAGTAGCTTCTGCAGCTAGGGCCAGCGTAATGGGGCGAATGGGATTCTCAATGGAGCCTAATGGGCTCGACTTCGTTCGCGTACCCAGTCGCGAAGTCGGGGAGTATTGGCCTTTGGTCAGCCCGTAGATTTCGTTGTTGAACAAGACAATCTTGATATCCACGTTCCGCCGCAGGGCATGGATCAGGTGATTGCCACCGATAGATAATCCATCGCCATCCCCTGTAATTACCCAAACCAGCAAGTCCGGGCGGGCTACCTTCAAGCCTGTCGCGAAGGTGGGTGCGCGGCCGTGAATGGTGTGGAAGCCGTAGGTGTTCATGTAGTAAGGAAATCGGCTGGAGCAGCCAATTCCCGAGATGAACACGAATTTTTCCCGGGGCAAATTCAGTGACGCGCATACCTTTTTCATCTGCGCCAGGATTGAATAGTCGCCGCAGCCTGGGCACCAGCGGACATCCTGATCACTGGCAAAGTCCTTAGGAGTTAGCGTGGGCAATGTCGCAGTCGGCATGGTCGTCCTCGCGATTCCTATCGGCTCGGCCCAAGGACCGAGCTCTTTTGGTCGGAATTATTCCCGTTTACACATTGAGCAGTTCGTGGATTTTCGCCTC
This sequence comes from bacterium HR36, assembly GCA_002898995.1. Lineage (GTDB taxonomy): Bacteria > Planctomycetota > Planctomycetia > Gemmatales > HRBIN36 > HRBIN36. Next base: position 890 of record BEIM01000010.1, on the reverse strand, counting down.
GATCTCACTGACTAAGAACGGGCGCCCCTGCACCTTGTTAAGACCGACACACTCGACCAAATAGCGCCCCTGTAAGAGTAAGCGTAGCTGTCCCAGGTTCAGCTCCGGAACCAGCACCCGCTTATACCGTCGCAGCACCTCACCGGTGTTTTTGGGCATGGGATTGAGGTAGCGTAATTGGGCATAAGCCACACTCAAGCCTTTGCGCTGGGCGCGCTCCGCAGCAGCTACGATCGCCCCGTAAGTACTGCCCCAGCTGATAACCAGCAGGTCTCCCTTTTCAGGGCCTCGCACCTCCAAAGGAGGAATATCCTCAGCAATGCTGGCAATCTTTTGGGCGCGGGTGCGCACCATATGCTCGTGGTTTAGCGGATCATAGCTGACGTTGCCCGTTACATCTTCTTTCTCGAGGCCACCAATGCGGTGTTCCAGGCCTGGAGTCCCTGGCAGCGCCCAGGGGCGCACCAGTCGCGCATCACGCTTGTAAGGCATGAAATACCCATCCTCATTAGGCGCCGTTGGGTGCTTGATTTCGATTCTGGGCAACCGCTCGACGTTCGGAATAGGCCAAGGCTCCGCAGAGTTAGCCAGGTAGCCATCCGAGAGGAAGAAAACTGGGGTCATATAGCTGACCGCCAACCGAATGGCTTCCATGATCATGGTGAAGCATTCGGCTGGAGAAGCTGGGGCTACCACGGCTACGGGAGATTCGCCGTTGCGCCCGAACAGAGCCTGGAGTAAGTCGGCTTGCTCTGTTTTGGTGGGCATGCCGGTGCTGGGCCCAGCTCTCTGAACATCAATGACGACCAGAGGCAATTCCGCCATCACTGCAAGATTGATGGCTTCGGACTTCAGGCAGACCCCGGGCCCGCTGGTGCCAGTGACTCCCA
>BEIM01000009.1 GCA_002898995.1 bacterium HR36 | reverse complement strand
GTCTGTCTTTGCGACTTGCACTGCCTGCGGCCGATCTTGCAGGCCAGATGCCTGTTCCCACCGCGGACTGAAATGCCAAGCTTGTGGGTGTTGGGGAAGTGGTTTGAGTCTTGGAAAACGTTATTGCTCGAGTTTGCATTTGGCCGACGCGAACAACCATCGCCCAGCCGTCGTGCCTTTGGTCCGACCGCGGGGACGTCTGGGGTTCTGGCAGCAAGGCAAAATTTTGTCACTTGTCCCTGGCGTGCTGCGTTAACTGTAGTGGTGGGGTAGCGCCAGGCGGGGGCTTGCGGTGAGCCTTCGCCAAAGCGCTGGCCGAAAACAAGGAGTGCTCCTTGAAACTGGCTCTGGAACGCAGCCGCGGGCAGGCGGATGGGCGGATTCAGCGGGGTGTTGCGGTATATGTGGATCTCGAGAACGTTTCCTGGTTACGGGCATGGCATCTGGGCCAAATCCTTGACTCCCTCGAACGGGGTTATGGCCCTGTAACTCACGTCCGGGTTTATACCAATCCGGGATTGGATTTTCCAGTCTCACAGGAGCTAGCCCATCGCCATCTGCATCTGATTTGCGTCGAGACCCGGATATACGCTGTGGACGAGGTGTTGATTGCGGAAGCCTGCCAGCAGATGGACCAGCTCCCCGAAACGGTGGCCGTCATGTCGGGCGACGTAGATTTTGCTGGGCTGATCATGCAAATCTACCACAGTGGTCGGCGTCCCATCGTGATCGCTCATCCGCGAAATGCCAGTTCGCTTCTCAAGCTTTTGACCATCAAGGCTGGCGGGGAGGTGTTCCTGCTGCCCGGCAATATGCTGTCAAAGTGGCGGCCAGGCACGCAGATGGACTCAGTGGGCCTGAATGCGCATGGCCGTTTAGACAATCAAGAGTTTGGAGCGAAGACAGGGCGTCATAACCTCAGTTTTGTCCGCTATGTCGGCTCAAAGGGCTGTGAGTGCGCACCAGCAAACGACGAGCCGGTAAAAGGCCGTCAACTGGAACAGGTGGATTCGCTGAAGGCGTGCCAGCCGTGGCAGCGTATTGCTGGTGATGCGCGAACTGGTATGTCCTTCTGGCCGGCGATTCAGAAGTTGCTGACATCACCGCCAGAAACGCCTGCTGGCAAGGAAAAATGTGGACTTGTTAACCGCAAAAAGGATCGCGCTGCGTGTAATTCCCGAGCGGGCGGTGCTGGGCAACGGCCGCAGAAAATCCAGCCACACCGCAAAACATCCCCGAAATCCCCTCCCGCGGCTCGAGCAAAACATAGCCCGCAGCCGCGAGGCCGAACTGCGACGTGGAGGCCCTGACCTCCAGCCAGGGCTGACTTCTTGATCCTGGGGAAACCCTTCCATGTCCCGGGACAGATCAAGTGCTGGAAAGGCCTTTGGGCAGGGCTGACTTCTTGATCTTGGGGGAACCCTTCCATGGCCGGCTCATCAGCGCAGTGCACCCCGGTGAATGGGCGACAGGGCCGCCTTGCCGTCTTCATAGACCACGACAGTATCAGCGACTTCAAAGGAGCTGATTATCGCGCCTTACTGGAATTTTTGAAAAAGGGTTACGGCGAGCTAGTCAGCGTTCACGTATACAGCAGCGCAACCCTCAAAGGTGACTTGCGCCAGGAACTAGAGCGTTTCGGATGCCAGGTTGTCGACAAGCTGAAAGACAAACAAACTTTCGAGCGAGCCTTGCTCCGGGTGGTGGAGGAAGCTTTCCAGAAACCGAAACTGAGAGGCCGCGTGGTTCTCGTATCGAGACGTCGCAAGCTTGCCCCGCTGGTGAAAAAAATCGCTGATTCCGGTTGCACACCGATTGTCGTAGGGCATAAAGGAAATCCAGAAACGGCTTTAGATAAAGCAGTGAAGGAAGTGAAAGGGGAAGTCCATACGGTCAGAAAAGATCCCTCTGGCAAGTTGTACTGGGACGACGAACCCCTGCCCGTCCCAGCAACCCTGGTTAGCAACAATCGTGCCTCGACCAGGGTATCCACTAATGCCGCTCCTGCGAAGGCGGCTCTTGGCACTGGAGCCCGCTCCTGCACAGCAAGGCCGTCAGCGCAGTGCACCCCGGTGAATGGGCGACAGGGCCGCCTTGCCGTCTTCATAGACCACGACAATGTCGGCAAGCTCGAACGCAACCATTACCAGGCTCTCCTGGAATTCTTAAAAGGATGTTACGGTGGGCTGGCTAGGGTTTATCTATGTACCCGCGGAGACTTCGATGAGATCTTTCGCCGGGCACTGGAATCCCTCGGAGACCGATACCCGATTACCTGGTGGGACAGGCAGCTGGGGACTCCCACGAAAGTTTCGGCTGAAGCAGCACGGAGTACTTCAGACTCTGAATTCCGCTCTTCAGGGGAAGTTTCCTTCGAAGAACTAGTGCGGAGTGTTTTGCCAACACTGCCAACGCGCGTTGCTCTGGTATCCGGAAAGAACGAACTCGGGCCGCTGGTTAAAGAAATTGCCGCTTCCCGCCGAACGCCGATTGTCGTGGCCCCTACGGCGAAATTGGGGCGTGGCTTACGTGAGGCGGTCAGAGAAGTCAATGGCATAAAACACGAGTTCGCAAAAAACCGTTTGGGCAAGCTATTATTAGACGGTAAACCCCTGCCCGTTCCAGCAACCCTGGTAAACAACAATCCTCCGTTGGAACCTTGCCCGGCGCCAGAACGTGAAGCATCCGGGCCCTCGTCAGCAGCGTCGCCAAGTAACTATGGTGTTTCGGAACTGGCTGTTTTTGTGGATTTGGAAAACTTGTCTCGGTTGCGCCGCGCACCAGAGTTATTATTGCGGCTCGAAGACTTGGAGAGGCAGTTCGGTCCCGTGTGCGAGGTTCGAGTCTATGCGAACCCAGATTTGCTTCGTTCCTTCGAGCGGTCGCTGCCGAATCGCGGGCCCGAAGTAGTTCCTGTGGAGACTAACGGAAGTGTAAACATCGTATCTCGTTATCGCGTGGGAGATTACTTGTTCGACCTAATTCGTGTGGACACTACAGGAACAGTCGTTGATGACGTCATCAAGAGGGACGTGAGAGAGAGACTTAGCGAGCTGCCGAAGAATGTAGCCCTTCTGACCGGTGATGCGGACTTTGTGCAGTTGATCAGGGAAATCGCTGAAAGCGAGCGAACCCCGATTATCGTGGCTAGTTTGGGCAGCGCCAGTCAAAAATTGGAGCGAGCCGCGATCCAATGCGGCGGCGTGTTTATCAGGCTCCCGTAGGAAGCCGCAGCGCAGGCTAGCCGTTTTATCGCTGATCAGCCAATGCGCCAGGGTGGCAGACACGTCGCACCAATTCGAACACGGCCGTCGCCATGCCGCGCGCCCTACGCTTAGCGTTTGCCATTCGACTGGGCCGTCTGGCTGGCCTTGTCGGTGACCAAGACGTTGGGGCACGCGAGGGTTCCGCTGCTAACATCGTCAGTGGAGGTGCATCCTTTGGGCCCGCACATCCTACTTCTCCTTGTCCCCCGCGCTGGGCGACGATGTCATCAGCCATCGGGATGAGGCCAACGCCAAGCTCGAGTTCGGCATGCGCCACAGAGTTTCGCTGTGTCTTGCGTATGTCGCTGCGATGCCGGGTGGCGGCTGGCGCCTAGTACGGTTTAGGGTGCGCTACCCTTGGTTGCCGCCCATGTGGCAATGGGGCAATGGAGCGTGCCGGTTGTCAGTCGAGCGGCACATCAGGGCGTATGTGCGTGGGCGTTTAGGAGGTTCCGTTCCCTCTTAGGTGCCAGTTGTTCCTCGAACTCTTCGTCGGGCCCCCGATCACCTGAGCGGAACAAGCGTGCCAGCCCCGCCTCCAACAACGATTCTAGACCGAACTGCACATCAGGGGGCGCTGGCGGGCATTGGGGGACGTGACTGCGTTCGAATTGTCCCTCGACCGCATTGGTGTGGGCGGCATTGGCTCCCCACATGTACCAGCCGTCATCTCCGCCGCTGCCGGTCTCGATAGCATAGAGCGAGCCGCTGGCGGTCGGGACATACACCCGGCCGTAGGCCACTGCTGGCTGATAGCTGATTGGTTCTCCCACCTGCACGCGCCAAAGTACCTCGCCGGTATCAGCGTGAATGCAGAACAGGTCGCCTGCCACTGTGCCGATAAAGACATGGTCATGGAGTACGACTGGGGGCGTGGCCGTGGGTACAAACCTAGCACTGGCTATGTCGGCATCGCGATATAGGTCGAATTGCCACAGCGGCTTGTTTGCTTTGCCGTCGTGCAGCGGCAAACACCGTAAGTAGCGTCCCGAGGCGGCGTACAGCCGGCCCTGATACACACAGGGGCGCGATCCTTGGAATCCCCAGGCGGCGCTCACTCGGTCAACTCCCAGGTGTTTCCCCACGCGAGAGAACTTTGCCGCTGCCGGTCCCACGCTAAAACCGACCAACGTATCCATGACCATGTACTGGCGATATTCCGCCGTCTGCCGTTTCGTGTCCAGGTCGAGATGGGCGCAGAATTCTGGGCATTCGTAAAGTACTTCGGTAAGTGACAGCTCGGTCGTTTCTGGGTCTGTCTCGGTGATGCGTTGGGTGGGCTGCTGACCGACCGCTTTGTCTTTCTTGCGTTGTTGAGCTGGGCCTTGGGCGCTTACATTCTTGGGTGGGGCGTAACGTTGCCGAACCCAGCGTTCGCGCAGACCGCGGCCCGGGTCGTCGTGCCGCTGACTAACGAAGACTTCTCCAGCTACGACGGTCGGCGCGCTGGTGGCACGCATGTCCCGCTGCCAGATCCGTTCCCCGTTATCGGCTGCCAGGCAGAACACGGTTCCGTCCATGCAGCTGGCATACACCAGCCCGTCCTGTATGATCGGGGCGGTGATCACATCGCAGGTGATCGGATGCCGCCATATCACCTTGCCACTGCGCAGCTCAAAGCAGGCCAGGTAATGCCGATGGTCGCCGCGACTGTCTGGATAAGCCATATACACACGCCCACCACAAATAGCTGGCATGCTCATCAGGGGATCACCCAGCCACTGGCGCCACACAGATTTTCCTTCGACCGTCAAAACCTCCAGCGTACAACTCTCCGTGTTATAGGCGAGCAGACCGTCTTCTACAACCGCAGCGGTCGGGCCGTCATCGCGAGTGTGATGTTGCCACACAATGTGCCCTTCCACCGCGTCCAGTGCATAAAACTCATAGGTCCCGAAACCGCCGCCCAGGAACAGCCTTCCGTTCGCGATGGCGGGCGTGGCCAGTGGTCGGCCTGCTGGTAAGCGCACCTTCCAGCCACGCAGTCCACTCACGCGGTCCACGAATTTTTCCGCGCCATTCTTGCGTGTCATGGTTTGGCTCCTGTAAAATTGCTGACCGCAGCGGGCATCTCTGCGGTTTTGTTTCCTCTCTGCCAATGACTTCGGATAGTGACGCACCATGCCGCTGGTTCCACGTAAACCTTGCGCTGGCTCTTTTCGCCTAAAAGATTAACGCAACATCCCGCGAAAACGTGACAGATTTCGCCCTCATGCCGGATGGCAATGGCCGGCTATGCAGCACAGCTGATCCAAGCTCCCGCCACGAAAGACGGCCCCGGTGACGCTTCCGCCGGACCAAATGATTCTCGGCTTACTGCAAAAAACTCACGAAATCCTGCTGCGGGATGTGCCTTTGCCGGCAGCAGCGGTGGGAGGGCGTCTCTGTAGCGCGGCTAAAACTGCCATCCTATACTTACTCCCGCCAGGACTGTCGCACGACTGCATGGCCCATGTCTCATCGCAACTGAAGCTCCGTCGGCGCGCTGCGAGTCGAGTGAGAGCGCGTGCCCCACCTTCGCCGAACGCGCCATGGAAAGAAACGCCACCGCCCGCTTCTGGCATGATGCCGACGCTCACTCCCACTACAGCCGCCGCGTGCTTACCCGCCTGGCCGTCGGTTTCGTCGGCCGAACCACTGCCATGCCCTTCCTGGGGTTTTTCCAGCTGCTGCGGGAGCAGCAGAAGCTTCGATGGGCCCGGCACAGTGGAAGCACACTCTCCAACGGGTACAAAGGCCAAGCCAAAGTGGTAGTGGCAACGGCGGCGGCCCGAGGTGACACAGATCGTCCGAGGCCGGGAGCAAGCGGATTCTTCCGCACGCTCGTCATAATAACAGAGGGCGGCTTCGGGTAGGCTGCCGACAGAACTATCCAGGTGCACCCTGCTCTGGCGTAAGTGGAGGATGAGGAGATGAAGCGTAGACTGCCATGCTGGGCGCTGATCATAGGGTTGCTGGCGTGGCTCGGAGTGGTGGGGCAACACACCATGGGGCAAGGCGATTTCAAAATTGTCAAGGAATGGAAAGGCGGGTTCAGCGGCGTGAACAAACCAGGCCAACGTGTGATCAAGGATGGCAAAGCATGGGCAGAACTCTGGAATGAAGTGCACAGTCACGTAACCCCAAAGCCCGAAGTGCCCGCAGTGGATTTCGACAAATACATGGTGCTGGCTGTGTTCATGGGCACGAAAAACACAGGCGGATTTGCTATTCGCATTACGAACATCCAGTACGACGAAAAAGCCGACAAGCTCCGTGTCGCCGTTCAGGAAACTTCGCCGGCTCCAGGAAGTATCGTCATCCAGGCCATCACCCAGCCATTCCATATTGTGGTGGTGCCAAGAAGTGACAAGGCCGTGGAGTTCAAAATCGAAAAAACAGTCGGGAAGTGAGAGGTCGTGGCAGGCTCTGCTAGAGCCCTTTGGCCCGGAGAGGTACTCGGCAGCGCAGGAGCAACGCTGCCAAAAAGGCAGGTGTCCGTTGCCGACCAGGCAACCGTGAACCGCAAGAAATCCCCCGCCTGAAGTTGTCGCTGACGGGAGGGGCGTTTCGGTTATATGCTGGGAGCACGGCTGAGAGTAACCAGCAATTGCACTAGGCCCGACATGGTGTACTCAGAAGCCTCAGCAGCGACAGGCAAGCCCAGTTGTCGCAGCGTTTCGCCTGTTACGGGGCTGAGCGCCACTAAACGGGTTTTCGTACCGAGTTGGCTGCGCATAACCTCATCAAGTCGGGAAGCGAAGATGCGTGCAATGTTGCTGCTGGTGAGCGCAACAAAATCGTACTCGCCGCGACGCAAACGTTCCAAGATAGCAGGCGGGGAGTCGGGGAGCTCGCGCTGGGAATAAACGGCCACCTGCTGGACGTGAGCGATTGCGGTCAGGCACTGCCGTAAGATTTCGCGACCGCGATCGGCACGCAGCAACAGCAGACGCTGACCGCGCACCAGGGGCAGCAGGGCGGAGGCCAACGCTTCTGAGCGATATTCCTCGGGAACAAGATCGGCGCGGAGATGATAACTGGCCAGGGCGTGAGCGGTGGCTGGGCCTATTGCCGCCAGTTTTACCCCAGCGAGAACGCGCAAGTCGGCGCCGATTTGCTCCAGAGCCTGCACGGTAGCGTGCACGCCGTTAGCACTGGTGAAGACCAGCCAATCGAAGGCGCCCATCTGAAGCTGCTGGAGAGCCGCTTGCACCGCCTGGGCATCCGGAGCCGGGCCTATTTCGATGAGCGGCCAGGTCTCCACGCAGGCGCCGAGGCGTTCCAGCTGTCTGGCCAGGTCCGCGGGGCTCAGGCTGCGGACGCCTATCGCGCTGTTAATGAGGACGCGGGGCCGGGTCAGCAGAATACGGCGACCAAACAGAGGGCGTTGCTCAAACCAGCGAAGGGCGTCGCGCAAGGCGACCACCGGGCCAATCAGCGTGACCGCCGGCGGACCAAGCTGGGCGCGGCGCACCGCCTCCGCCAGATGAGCCAGGGTAGTCTGCACACTGCGCTGTTGGCCGGTGGTGGCCCATTGCACGGTAATCGCAGGGGTGCTCGCCGGCAGTCCGTGGGCCACCAAGCGCTCGGCAATTTGGCCGAGACGGTCAAACCCCATGTAAATGGCCAGGGTACCCGGAAAACGCGCCAAGCTTGCCCAGTCGAGCTCGGGGCTATCGTCCGCTTGATGGCCGGTTATCAGGGCGACGGCGCTGGACAGACCGCGATGAGTCAAGGGGATGCCCGTATAAGCGCCAGCGGCAATCGCCGCGGTCACGCCAGGCACAACTTCAAACGGGATGCCTGCCTCCGCCAACGCTAGGAGTTCTTCGCCGCCGCGACCAAAGACGAGAGGATCCCCGCCTTTGAGACGCACGACGGTCTTGCCCTGTCGCGCTAACTCGACCAGCAGCTGCGTGACTTTCGGTGCCCGCTCGACGTGAGATTCGCCCCATTCAGTAACGCAATGTTTTTCAGCCCGCGGCGCCCAATCCAGGATTCGCTCACTGGCCAACCGATCGTAAAGTACCACTTCCGCTTCCTGCAAACATTCCAGACCGCGCAGCGTTATCAGCCCCGGATCGCCCGGGCCAGCCCCTACGAGATAGACACGTCCGCTAGTAGGTGGACTCGCCATGGGAAAAGCACGCACACATCTGCGAGCGTCGGTGTCGCTGCTCGGAGCACGGCCGGCAGTACGGTGCATCGTAGATGCCTGCCATGGCCGCGACTGTCGCCTTCATTGTAGCAGGCGCCACCCACGCTTTGACAAATCCCATTGCCGCCTGCCGATACTTGGTATAGATTACAAGCGCATGAATCCCAATCGTGAACGACCCGCCTGACTTTCCCACCTACGGCGCGAAGCCGTCTTTTCCCGCCTCAAGAAAGGGGGGCTGCAATGCCGCGTGTGCGAAAAAATGTTGGCTGTGCAGGATTCGCACCCTGGGCCGCCTGGAGTCGCCGCGAGTTTGTGCGCGTTGGTGCGTTAAGCGCCTTTGGCCTCTCCTTACCGCAGTTGTTCCGCGCCGAAGCGCGGGCCTCGGCCAGCTACGGCCACAGCGTGCCTGCGCGCGCCAAGGCGTGTATCCTGGTGTTCCTTTCTGGCGGCCCCAGCCATTACGAAACCTTCGACCCCAAGCCCGAAGCTCCCAGCGAGTACCGCTCCATCTTCGGCGTAGCCAGGACGCCGATTCCTGGAGTGTATCTTTGCGAACACCTGAGCCGACTGGCAAACCTGGCGAACCGCTTTGCGTTGGTTCGCAGCATGTCGCATAAGTTTACCGGGCATTTCGGCGGGCACCGCTATGTGCTGACCGGGCATGCGGCCATAGGCAATCCCGACCAACCGGCACGCCCCGATGATAAACCTGGACTGGCCTCGCTCGCCGCCAAGTTCCTGGCCCGCCGGCAAGTAGCCATGCCCCCATCCTTCATGCTTCCCTGGGTGGCTACGGATCAGGGCAGCGGTGCCAGCGGCGGCATGCTCGCAGGTGTTCTTGGCCGGCAATATGACCCCGTCCGCATTGAAGCGGATATGAATACTCTGAAAAATCCGAAGCAACCGCCAGTCTTCCGCATTCCTGAATTCGCCCTGCAGCCTGACATCACGCCCGCGCGATTGGCATCGCGGCGGCATCTACTGGACATCGTGGATCAGGCCCGCCGACAACTCGCTCAAGAGGCCACCCTCGCGGACATGGATACCTTTTATCGCAAAGCCTTCGAGTTGCTCACCTCGGAACGCATCCGCGAAGCGTTCGATTTGGATAAGGAACCGTATAAATTGCGAGAAGCTTATGGTCTAAACGCCTTTGGCCAGTCGTGTTTGATAGCCCGCCGACTAATTGAACGGCAGGCGCGTTTTGTGCAGATCAACTTCTCCCGCAATGTCACGCAGGACGGTTACGGCTGGGACACGCATAACAAAGGCCGGGAAGCGCTCAAAGATCATCTCCTGCCCAAACTCGATGCGGGACTGAGTACGCTATTGACCGACCTGGAATCGCGCGGCTTGTTGCGGGAAACGTTAGTGATCGCGATGGGTGAGTTTGGCCGCACGCCGCGCGTCAAGCCCGATGGCGGCCGCGACCACTGGCCGCAATGTTATTCCATCCTCCTCGCCGGCGGTGGTATCCATGGAGGCCTGGTTTATGGGAGCTCGGATAAACACGGAGCCTATCCCGCTAACGATCCCGTCGAACCGAGGCAAATCATCCTTACCGTCTTAACCTTGCTGGGCATACCCATCGCAATCTCCGACCAGCAAGGCCGTGTTGTCCCGCTTTTCGAGGGCTTTCACCCTGTGGAACGCCTTTACAGCTGACGGTCGCTTGGACGGACGGCGACGCAGTGCGTTCTCCGCCAATAGCAAGCGCCCGTGTTTCCTCCGCCTCACTCCACAATAGGTGCTGCAGCAGTAACCTGAAGGCCCGTGGCATGCCAAAGCAGGGGTTAGCCCGCTGGGATGCTGTGTTGCGGACTTCGCTCAGAGCCTACAGAGTGGCTATCGTGCCAGAGCAGAAGCAAACACGACGAACTACCTCTGAGGCCCAGTCTGGCCCTGCGCTGCCACAGTTACGAAAGCGGCGGCGCTTGATCTTGCGGTAACCTGACGGTTATTTCAGCACCAGGCCCGCTTTCTCGATCGCCTCACGGATTTCGGCGAGCTTGGCCCCTTTCTCCACGTGAATGAGGATCTGGCCTTTGCTTGCCTCCGAATGCTTGGCGTTGACGCCCTTGACGTGGGCCAGGGCCTTTTGCACCTTTTCGGTGTCCTTGGCCGACACGGCGCTCGCTAACAACACCAGGCGCGCTGAAGGTGCGACTTTAGCGGCGTGAGGTGTGTTGCAGCCGGCAACTGCCGCGGCTATGTCGCCTACATCGCTTTTGGAAAGGTCAACATCCAGCGTAACGATTTGCGGCTTGCCACCATTGGGAACGATCTTGCTGGTCAACTTGACGCCGGGAGCCCTACCGAGGCTCGCAGCTAGCGCTTTCGCGCAACCAGGTCAGACAGCTCCGATAATGGAGAGCCTCACCGTCTCCGCATGGACCGCTGCGGTCCACAGTAAAAGTGCCATTCCGGCCAGCGTGATTTTGCCCGGACGCATGGTGACACCTCCTTTCTCAGTGTTACAGGGTGAAGTTCCCAGGACTCATCGCCCTGGCCGATACGTCGGGCAGTAGTCATTATGGCCAGCTAAACAACGGTGTCCACTCCCGGGTTTTTCCATAGTTATTTCGCGAGTGATTGCTCGTCGTATAAATGATCCTGCTTGCAAGGGAACTTTTCCGACATTCAAGGCGTCTAACAGGAAAAACATCGCGATCGCCATTAGTGCGCCGGGGCTTGCAGGAGCAAACGCAGGAGGATGGTCATGAAAAAACTGCAGCGTCGGGGATTCACGCTCATTGAACTGTTGGTGGTAATTGCGATCATCGGCCTGCTAATGGCCCTGCTGCTGCCAGCAATTCAGCGCGTTCGGGAAGCAGCCAATCGGATGCGTTGTCAGAATAATATCAAACAACTGGCGATAGCCGTACACAATTACGAGTCGACTCTGGGTGTCTTACCGCCAAGTATGTTAGCTCCTGTCGGGGCAACTTTCGGCACCAATAACGGTTCCTGGTCGGTGCATGGCCGCATTCTCGAGTATATCGAACAGGGCAACGCTGGAGCACGGGTCAACCTCGAAGTCGCCTGGGATCAACAACTCAGCACTGGGGTGCCGCAAATGCGTATCCCTGTGTTTCTTTGTCCCAGCGAAGTCAACGACAGGGTCCGAACCCGGCTCGTGAGCGGTCAGCCCCAGCCCTATGTTTATCCACACAATTACGGCTTCAATTTCGGCACCTGGCACGTTTGGAATCCGCAGACGGGAGAGGGAGGCGATGGCGTGTTTTATCCCAATGCCCAGCTGACGTTAGGCCAGCTGGCAGCATTGGATGGTACGAGCAACACGCTGCTCATTGCCGAGGTGCGTGCCTTCACGCCGTATTCCCGCAACGTAAACACAGACGTTTGCGGCACGATTCCCGCGACAGCCGCGGAAGTGGCCAATCTGGTGTTGATGGCGCCTGACAAAAAGATGGGGCCGACTACCAATGACAACACCGGGCACACCGAATGGCCGGACGGCCGAGTACATCACTCCGGATTCACCACGACCCTACCTCCCATGACCGATGTGGCCGTGAGCTGGAACGGGATCAATTTCCGCCATTGTGATTTCAACTCACGGCAGGAAGGGAGTCACGTGATGGTGCGCACGTGTGTGGCGATCACCGCACGCAGCTACCATCCCGGTGGCCTCGTCAACGTGGGGATGGCCGATGGTTCGGTGCGTGTGGTCCGCGGCACGATTGACCTAGCCACGTGGCGGGCACTGGGCACGCGCGCCGGCGCTGAGCCAGTGCAATTGCCCCAATAGCAGCCAAGCCGAACCGAGAAAGCTCGGCAAACCGTGGTGTGATTCGGCGTAGATGCTGAGCACGTGCTGTAGCACCTGATAGGATCGGCAGTTGAAGCCCCAAACTTGCAAGAGGCAAAGGCGCAGTCGGAGCGCTGTCGCTTTGATTACCACACTTGGCACTTGCCAGATTGCCTGTTGAAGACTTCGGTAGTCGGAGCAGTATGGCCTCGACTACCAGGGTAGGCTGAGCGTGTGGGCCAAACACTTTAGCCCGGATTCACCTGGGCCGCTGGTTGTTTTTTGCCGTTGTGCTATTGTGGTCGCGTGCCAGGGCAAGGTTTCGAAGACGCCTGTGCCGGAATATTTCGGGTCGCTTTCTCGTCATACTTACAGACGTAGGAGGGAAGATTCAGGGTGGTGCCGGGTAGGCGGTAGCAGTCGGGTGCGAATCGGAGCACTTTTTGACATATCCGCCCACACCTCGCAACGGCGGGGGAGAGAAAAGTTCCTGGAGGGCTGAGGAATGAGTGGAACGAGTTGGTCGGTAGTGTGGAGGCTGAGCGGCGTGGCCCTGGCGGTGCTGCTATCTGGGTGCGGTGGCGGTAGCGTCCAGTCCGAACACTTACAGTCCGGAAAAACAGAGAGACCGGCCAGTGGGCTGCACCGATGGCATGGTGAGGGCCGCGACGAATTCAAATCGGAAGTAGGGGGCAAGCCCAGTGAGCCCTTGCGATTAATCACCCATACGCCGGCGCCGGGGAGCAAGATCATTTACCATGCCACAGTGCAGCTGTCGGTAGCCAATCTGGATACGTTTGCCGATAGCCTGGACCGTCTTGTGAATCAGTATGAGGGCTACGTGGCGATGCGGGAAATCAGCGGCACAGTGGAAACGTCTCGTGAGGGGCGATGGCGACTGCGAGTCCCAGCCGGGTCTCTGCAAAGCTTCCTGACCGAGTTGTTGCGACTGGGCGAGGTCATCCACACACAGCTGGAATCCCAGGACGTCACCGAACAGTATTACGACCTGGAGTCGCGGCTGAAAGTGGCGCAGGCGGAGGAAAAACGCTTGCTGCAACTTTTGGACGCCGCCACCGGCAAACTCAGCGACATCCTGGCCGTGGAAAAAGAACTCAATCGGGTGCGGATTGACATTGAACGGATGACCGGCCAGCTACGCCGACTCGGCAACCTGGTGGAATATAGCACGGTGACGTTGTCGGTGACGGAGCGGCAACGGTACTACCCGGAGACGACGCCTGATCTGTGGACGCGGATGAAGCGAGCCAGCGAGGATTCCTGGCTTGCGATGAAGGGGGCGGGCGAAGAGATGCTGGTTTTTTCGGCGGCAGCGCTACCCTGGTTGCCACCAGTCCTGGTACTGGCAGCAGTCTTGTGGCTGGCTGGCCGATGGGTGATACGCCGGCTTGTCCGCTGGCTGACCTCCCTGGTCTCCACGAGAATGCGCCAGGAAGCGTAGGCATGCACTGGTTGACGCTGCCCTTGGTCAAGAACAGAATCCTATTACGAGCACTGTCGGAAACACTACGTCGGGCCAGACCTGAAAAGGGAGGGTTCGTCATGTGCCGGATAAGCGGAGCCTTGCTGGCATGGACAAGTGTTGGCGTGTTACTGGGGGTAGCAGCGCTGTATGAAACGGAGCTGGCGGTTGAGCCGGAGGTGCGGCACTTGGCAGCACGCTGGAATGCTTTTGCCGTGGATTTGTACAAGCAGTTGTCCCACCGGCCGGGCAATATCGTCGTTTCCCCGTATAGCGTGGCCAGTGCACTGACGTTAGCCTGGGCAGGCGCCAGCGATGACACAGCCCAGCAGCTGGCGAAAGTGTTGCACATAGACGACCTCCCAACTGAGCGGGTGCACGCAGCGATACGGGCGTTCCACGGTCATCTGGGGACACGTTTTCCGGGTAAATCGGTCGAACTCCGTCAGGCCAACAGCGCCTGGCTCCGAGCTGGTCGGCAATTCTCCCCTGGTTATCTTGAGCAAATCCGCCAATATCATCAGGCAGAGCTGCGGTCGCTGGACTTCAACGATCCGGCCGCCACGGGCAAAATCAACAGTTGGGTCGCGGAGCAAACACGCGGTGTCATACGTTCTGTGATGAGCAAGCGCGACTTACAGCCCGACACGCTTTTGCTCCTGATCAGCGCAGTGTATTTCCTGGGCACCTGGGAACATCCCTTTGACCCCGAGAATACACAACTCGCGCCCTTTCGCGTATCTGCGGATAAGGAAGTGCGAGTGCCCATGATGTCTCAGCTGGGAATATTTCGATACAAGGCCGACGGCGAGGTTCGGTTTCTTTCTTTGCCGTATCGCGGTGGTGTGGCGAGTTTCTCAGTGTTCCTGCCGGCAGACGCGAGCGCTTCGCTGCAGGAGTTCGAGAAAAGCTTGACTGTGGAACGTCTTGAAAAGTGGACCACCTCGGCCAGTCGGGAATTGCTGCGAATAGGCCTGCCGCGCTTGCGCGTACATTCCAGTCTGAATCTGAGAGACGACCTGTCGCAGCTCGGGATACGCAACGCTTTCGATCCACAACGGGCTGATTTCCGCAGGATGCTCGAAAAAGGCAACCTCTATCTCGATCGCGTCCTTCACCACGCGTGGCTGCGCGTCAATGAAACGGGAACCGAAGCGGCCGCGGCGACTCGGGTAGATGCCAAGGCAGACATTAATAAGGCCTTTATCGCTAACCGGCCCTTCTTGTTCCTCGTCCTGGACGAAGCGAGTGGCGCGATCCTGTTCCTGGGACGTATCGTGCATCCGCTCGAACAGGAGCGGGACTAGGTGCGCAACCGCCATCCCAGGACGCCACCGCGGTTTTATAACCCCGTGAGAACCGGTCGTGGTGTTGCTGGTACGTCCCCTTTCCAAGGAGCCATACCTGACCAGTCCGTGAAAACACACGCGACCCCTGACTAGTTGCGACGATGACGGCTGTCAAGCCTTCTGTTCAATGACTCACTTGCAGTTTTGCAGGGCCTTAAGAAATGGGTAATTCCCCCTAATCGTCGAATAGTGAATAGGCAATGGCGAATCGCCAGGGAGGCCGTAGGAGCACGGCACGCAGTGCCCGAATTCCTTTACCGCGGCGCCAATACCTTGTCGTTGTGATTGGCGCCCTTTTTGCGGAGGCAGAAAACTGGGGAAGGGCTAAGCCGATGGCGGCTTGACGTTGGTTATCTGGTTTGGTTATATATCCGCAAAGTTTCAACGGAGGGCCTGGTCATGAAACTTCTTATCGCTTTGGTCCTGGCTAGTTGGCTGGCGGAACTGGTGGCTGTCCCTGGGCAAGCCAGTGTCCGCGAGGACAACGTTTTACGCCCGGAAGAACTGGGCATTCGCAAATTCGTCTTCGAGGCCAGATTGACACCAGACAAAGTAATGGTGCTGCGGTCGATCATAGAACGCGGTGGCAGTCGGCAGGTAATGGACACGATAGTTTTCCGGGGCAGCGAGCCCGCTCAAGAAGCTGTACTGCTCTACGACGCCAGCAGTTTCCCCTTTGGTGAGCCTGGGAGTCGCCCAAGGATCGTATTGCGCTCCTCTGCTTTCAACACCGAGTTTACCAACTGCCGCATTGTCAGCATGGTGCGCATGCCCCGACGGGTCGTTGTCACCGTGCGGAGTGATGACCGAAGCCAGGAGGCAACGTTGACCTTCGTGTGCTCGGTGCAAGACTATAAGGCGCTGAAAGCAAGGATTCCCGACTTGCCGGCCACCGGCCGTCTTGTGGGCTGGACGTACAATCACCTGGTGGAACCGCAACTCCCCCAGGAACCAGGCAACAAGGTACGAGTTGTCCCCGTGAAGGACAAGTGATCGTGGCGTCGAACTAGTCGCGGTGTTGCTGGGGCCTGCCCTTTTCAAGGAGCCGTAGCCGACTGCCGCAGGCCAAGGCCGGAACGCAAAATTTTTGTTGACGGTGCAGCTTTCGGGGAATAGCATAGCTGATGAACGGCGGGGGGAGTGATGTAACGAGACATGATTGTCGAAAAGTGGAGGGTTAAGCCATGCGGTTGAGTAGGCGGGAGTGGCTGGTGGCCAGCGGGGCAGTGGCAGTTTCATATCCGTCGTGGGCTGTACAGGAGAACAAAGTCGGCGAGGACGCAATAGTTTCCGTCTTTGCTCCCCTTGACCGCAAGGCCGACTGCTCCACTAGGACCCAAGAACCAGTAGGTCGGCTTTCTTGCCTTCCAGGACTTGCCCAGTCCAGTGTGGAGTCCCCTTGTGGCGTTGCTGGCCGTGCCCCGACCGGTCTTCAAAAAGCGCGTGCATCGGCTGGACTTTAGACCCGTGCGTGATGTCGGACTCCCGCTCTCGACGTGGACCTAGTGGGCCCGAGTGAAAAAAGAGCGTGCGTCGGGTATCACACCCTTCGCACGCCCCAGCGGGAGGAGACGAACTACCAGCCAGTCTGGTCGCTTCGAGAATGCTGGCGATCGGCTCGGGCAGTTTGGTGCTTGCTCTTGCTGATCCTTTCGCTCACCCTGGCCGTTGCTACTATCGGCAAGCGATGCCCAGGCGTTGATGAGCCGCTCCAATTCCGCTCGAGATTTTTGCCAACAGCATCAAGTGTATTCGGTGCCTTCGGTGTCGCCGTTACAATCGGCGTGGTAAGAAGGTGGCATAACCGGCGCACGGCTTGTGGGGAACCATGTGGCCGAGGACAGACGTGCGGCAAAATGCGATTCTGCCGAGCAGAGGTTTGCAACGGAATGCGACGCTTTCGAGTAGCTTTCAGGAAGAGGCGGGCGATTGCGGCTGAGCGACCTTCACCTCAATACGGCGCGGTTTGGCCCGGCTGTGTTTGGGCAAGACCAAGTGCAACACGCCGTGTTGAAACTCCGCGGAAATGGCGTCGGCGTCCACTTCTTCGGGGAGAATGAACGAGCGAAAGAAGTCGCCCCAGCGCATCTCCTCGTGCAGTGGCCGGGCGTCAGCGGGAATGGGCCACTTCACCTTGCCGTAGATCTCCAGCACGTTTCCGTTGACACACACCCGCAGATTCTCGCCGCTGACTCCTGGCAAATCGGCCTCCAATACCAAACCGTCCGCCGTCTCGTAAATATCGAGCGGCGGCGTGAATACATTCTCCTCGCGGGCCGGGCTGTTATTGGCCTGATGGGCGGGCAGGGGTTGCCCTGGGCGCTGCAAAGCGTTCGTCATGGGCCGCTCCTGTGTTCAGCCTGTTCGTACCTGCACCTGGCGAGCCGGTGTCTCCGGCAACTTCGGCACCCGCACTACCAGCAAACCGTTTTCCAAAGTCGCCGTTATTTGTTCGCTATCTGCACGCTCCGGCAGGCTAAAGGTCCGCGACCAACTTCCCATCCATCGCTCCTCCCGGCGAAATGTTTCTGCCTGACCCATTTGCGGACGTTTTCGCTCGCCGCGAATTGTCAAGCGATCTCTGATGGCTGTTACCTCCAAGTCACCCGGTTTGAGTCCAGGTACGGGCGCGATCAGGATGTATTCCCCAGCCGTTTCATATATGTTCACCGGCGGAAATGGGCGGGAGGTTTCCCAAAAAAAGCGACTGCCAACCAGCGTGAGGTTGAAAATGCGGTCCATCTCACGCTGTAACTCATCAAAGACATCCCAGGCATTACGGAATGGCCAAATGATCATATCACGTCCCCTATATCCACCAAACGCAACAGCAAACTCTATGCCAAGTCACGATGATCGTTTCTCGCCAGAAGTCTTTGTAGGCAAACAAGCTTACGCCGAGGCACCGAACCAATGTGGCTTATCTACTGGCTGTGGCTGCCATCTTGACAGTATGGCGACCCAGTTTTCATGCGCAGATTTTGACGCTAATAGGATCTGCAAATGGGCAACGATCCGAAAAGAAAGTCGGTAGCCGGTAGGAAATGCCGGGGCCCATCCTTAACAAAAGGACGCGGATGTTCAGGAGCTCTTTGAGTGTAATAGCGCGAGTGGACGTGCTCTGCTTCCCACGTCGCGCGGAAAGCTGCTGGCACGACCTTAGCGCGTGCTTCCTCCAGCGCGAATTGAGGTGCTCCGCTTCCCACGTCGCGCGAAAAGTGCCGTGAGCTAACGCTTGAGGCTATCGGGCATGGCACGCAACCGTTTGTTGCGGAAGTAACGCTTTGCGTTGAGCAGCGCTCTGCTGCTCGCTGCCGCCAGCTGAGCTAGGTCATTTCAGCGTGCGCAGATAAGCGAAAAGCGCAGAAACCTCATCGGGTGCGAGTGTGTCGAGCAAGCCATCGGGCATAACGCTCCGGCGTGTGAAGCCGGCACGGTACACCTCAGTGGCTGGGATACGTTTATCTTCTTCGTTGGGCCGGCGCAGCACGATTTCCGCATCGGTTTGCCGCACGAGAAAACCTTCCAAGAGTCGGCCATCGCGGGTTTCGACACGGAATAGGCGGTAGCCCGACTCCACGGCGGCGCTCGGGGTGATCAGGCTGCGCAACAGCGCCTCCGTGCTCATGGTTCCAGCGCCGCTCAGGGTTGGCCCGATCTGTCCGCCTTGATTACCCACCGCATGGCAGACCTGGCAATGTTTCTCGAAGACCGCTTTGCCTTTGGCCAGATCGCCACCGCGCTGAGCCAGGGCGTGGTAACGGGCAAACTTTTGTTCCAGCTCGCGTGCCTCCTTAGGTGTGAGGATGGGCGGATAGTCAGTGGTGTGAGTCACGCGTGCGTTGCCGTGTAGTTTACCCCAGTGCTCCCCCTGGTAATAGCGCACCAGGCCTGGCGGTAGCGGGGCGTCGGCATAGCTGCGATCGAAACTCTCGCGGATCTGCTCGGCACTGCGGGCATAGTTCCAGACGCGATATTCACAGAAAGCAGCAGCGGTGCCCTGGGCAGGATTACTGTGGCCGATGCGCAGGTCCACAAAGTCGCCAGCAAACGGCCGGCATTGGTCGGTGTCCAGTTCCCCGTTGATGTAAAGGGCGAAACGCCCGGCGGCGTCGCGGGTAATGGCGACGTGTGTCCACACGCTGGGAGCCAGCGGGCGTTTGGCAATAATCACGTCGCCGATTTTTGGGCCGCACCAAACCCGCAAGCGCGCATCGTGGAAATTGAAATCGGCCACGCCGGGCCGGCCTAGGATACTGTCGGCGTTGGTGATCGGCGGGTCGAGGCGAATCCAAGTCTCGACCGTAAACGGGCCCCGTAACGTGATCGGCTCGTCCACGAAGCTAGCGTCACCTCCGTCCAGCAGCAACACAGGCCGCAGCAAGTCGCCATGCTTTTGCAACAGCGCCAGCAGTTCGGGATGCGGGCCGAGCACAATTTGCAGGCGTTCAAGCAGGACTGGGTCGAGCAAATCCTCGGCGAGTTTTCCGTCGCCGACGGCGCGAACGATGGCT
>BEIM01000008.1 GCA_002898995.1 bacterium HR36 | reverse complement strand
TGCAGGTGCAGCAATGTCTTCTGCGCAGCGCGGTGCCGCTGCTGGTGCTGGATGGCTCAGCCAACGTGATGCTGGAAAACACGGCCCTAACTACAGCGGGCAAGCCGGTACTGGTGAGCAACAAGCGGATTACGGCCGCGGAAGGTTCTGGTGAGATTGAAACGACCTCAGCGGTGCCGGAGAATCAAGGTGCGCCGAGCGTTACCCTGTCGCACTGCACGTGGTGGTTGGATAACGGGTCCGTATTCGTTCTCACGCCGGCAGCGGCATTGACCGTGCGCCTAGACCGGTCTGTTTTCGCCAAACTACGCGGAGAGCAACCGACGGTCATGGTGGCCGTTCAGGAAGAGCCATCCTCCACCAGTTCGGAACTCCGCCTGGAATTAGACAATTGCGTTTTCTATCGTGTCCAAGAGTTCATCATTCGCGAAATTGAGAGACAAGAATCGGAAGTTTTGCTGGCTGAGCCGCGAAACTGGCGGTTGAACAACTTGGACGTGAAAGAAAAGGCTTGTGTCCGCTTACGAGTGCATCCTTGGGCGAGTAAAGACCCGCTGAAAGCGTTAGAAGAAGGTCGTAAAGCGGAAGCGTTTCGCTTGCGCGTAGAGGGCTCTGAGTTACGAAGCCAACACCAGCAGCAAACAGTGCTAGGTGTGCAGAAACTCCTGGGTGAATCCCTTTATGACACCGGCCTGCCTGCGCCGCTCATTTCTTTGAATAGTGAACCAGAAGTACGCGAGTTGACTGTGGACGGTATTGGAGGCAAACCCGACACTTTCGATAGCCTATCCAGCGCCCTCACCTCAGAAGTGGCCGAAGGGGCAAAGCAGCTTGTGATTAACCTGCGGATCAGCGGGCCGGTACCAATCCGTTCACTTCTGGATATTTCGGGCCAACGGCAGGTTACGATTCGTGCTGTCCAAGGTTTTAGCCCGGAGCTAACCTTCCGTGAGGGTCGCGTTCCCGAATCCAACACTATTACTTCGCTGTTCCGTGTGCACGACGGCCATCTGATCATAGAACGGGTACGCTTTCGCCTGACCCCGTTGGCTTCGGCTAATGTGCGCTGGCAGGCGGTGGTCAATATTACCGGCTCGGGGAGCTGCACCCTGCGCCAATGTTACGCCAGCCTTGAAGGGGAGGAAGTTGAGCCGCACCTTGCTTTGATTGCTATAACAGACCCAACAGGCACTATGATACCGCAACCAGGAAAACCCAACTCTTTTGGCGAAACAAAACCCGGTTCTCTTGGCGAACCTACCAAGGTGGTTATGGAAGACTGCTTCTTACGAGGGGAGGGAGTAGGCGTTTACGTAGCAGAAAGCCGGCCGCTGCAGTGGAACATGAAAAATTGCCTGGCAGTTCTCGATGCTCCACTCCTGCGCGTAGAAACATCGCGAACCGAAATGAATGCCTGGAGGAGTGGCGAGATCGCCTGCACGTTGGAGCAAGTAACTGTGTGCAACACGGAGCCGATCGTTACTTTAGCAGCGACCAAAGAAAACGCGCAACCGATCCCCGTACGCTGGCACACGCTGGACTGCCTGTTCGTTGTCCAGGCGAATATGGAGCAACCGTTGCTACGCGTGGAGGGTCCGCAAAATGAACTGGAGCTGCGTCGGTCTTGGTTGATCTGGTCAGGGCAAGCGGATAGGCCAAGTGTCTGCAGCGTGAACGGCCCAGCTCTGGTATGGCGTCCGCTGGGACAGGAAGCCATGATGACCACCCTGGCTGCCGATCGCGCAGAGTGGAGCAATTTCTGGGGCACTAATTCAGAGGAGATTCGCTTCGTCCGACAATGGCGATGGGCGGGCTATCAGTCCGAGGGAGAAAAACCAAGTTTCAAGGCGGAACCACAACAGTTTCAAATTCTTCCAGGGCTGCTGCCTGTACCACTTCAACATGTCGGGGCAGATTTAGCTCGCTTGCCCGGGTACCAGGCTAATCCTCCGTCCCCACAACCCTAGCACGAGCACAAGCTAACAAAGCTGAACTTGCGAGGCTCGGAGTTCCCAGAAATGATGTAGTGTTGGTATAGTGAATTGGTTTTGTTGCGCCGTGCTAGATAACACATGGCCCAGGTTTAGCCAATCACGCCATAGGCATATTGTGTTTTGATCACCTGACCTTGGACGAATCGGCTCAAGCGAAAAGAGCTGGCGTCCAGAGTGCGGAACTGGCCATCGGCCACCAACTCCGCCATAAGCTGGCCGATCAGCGGAGCGAATTTGAAGCCGTGTCCACTGAAGCCGACGGCTAGGTAAACGTTTTCGATTTGCGGGCAGCGGTCGAGGATTGGATGCCAATCGGGGGTGATGTCGTAAAGGGCAGCGTAGCCTCCGCGACCGTAGCAACGATGCATGGCCGGGCAACGTTGCTGCAAGCGTTGGCGAATGTTGGGCACCCAGCCAGGATCGGCGACTTCGGGATAATTGTCTGGGTCCACGGTGTCACGTGCTTCATCGCCGGCGATACTGCCGACGTGCAGGAAGTCTCCGGCAGCAGCGCGGTAGTAAATCTGTCCAACGAAATCCACACACGTAGCCATCCGCCGCCCCATCTCCACGGGTCGGCGAAACATTGCTACTTGCGTTCGCCCCGGTTGCACTGGAATTTCCAGGCCCAGCGAATCAGTGAGCCGGCAAATCCACGGCCCAACCGCCAGCACCACCGCTCCGCAGGCAATGCGCCCTTCATTCGTCTGCAAACCCACCGCTTGATTGGCTTGAACCAGAATTTCGCGCACCTCGACGCCTTCCTGGATCTCCACGCCCTCACGCTGACACGCCTGGGCGTAGGAAGTGAGCACCTGGATCGCATCTACATAGCCCGCTTCAGATTCCCAGGCTGCGATTTCGTCGTCGGCCAAGCGAGTATTCGGATCTAACTCGGCCAGCTCCTGCGACGATACCAAGTGAACATCAATGCCCAGCTCCTGCTGCATTTGTAGATTGGCTTCCAAGGCATTTCTGTCGGCTTGCCGCACGATAATCGCTAGACCAGTGCGGGTGAAGACGGGCGGACCCTGAACAATTTGATCGAATTCCTCAAACCAGCGCAGGCTCATTCGCGCCAGTTGCGCCGTCAGTCGGTTGGAGTAGTGTTGGCGCACAATGGCTCCAGATTTCCCACTTCCGCCCGCTCCCAGGTAGGCTTTTTCTAAAATGGCGATTCGCCCCACTGCCCGGCGCGCCAGCGACCAGGCAATGCTTAATCCCATCACGCCTCCGCCGACCACCACTACATCATAGCTCATTGTTCCTTCGCCTCCTGGTCTTGTGCAGCACACAGGTGAGCGCGAGTAGCCACCAGCGATGTCGGTACCTACGCATTGTTATTCCATTGGGCAATCGCAAGACGACAGCTGGCCTGAGAAATCTGCGACGCACCCCTTGCGGCAGCGATCGAGTACCGTGCTATGTTATCTGGGAAATATCAGTTGCGGCTATGTACGCTTCCGTTGTCATGATTCCCTGGTGGCGGGCAGGACTGCATCCTTGGCCCAACTTTTCCGGAGCACGCGAAACAACAGGGTCAGGACCAAAGCGAGCAAAAAAACCACGCCCCATTCCCAAATGGTAAGCGCCTGGCGGAGGAAGAGTTGGTGCAAAGGCGGCGCCACTAAAATCAAGCCCAGGAAAGCGGCTGCTGCCAGTGTCCAGAGAAGCAAAGCGGGGTTCTTAAGCCAACCCTGTTGCCACAAAGAGGTGTGGTCGGTTCGCATCGCCCAGGCCAGCATCACGTGTCCCACAAGCCAAGCTGCAAAGCTGGTGGCCGCTACCAACTGCGAGCGACTTTGCCCTTCCGAGAGTTCCTGGTGCATGACGCAGACGAGGGTATAGCTGAGGGTAACGGTGAGGAACAAAGTCATAGCGGCGGCGACCAAGTCGGCCAGCATTCGGCCATGGAGAAAGGGTTGACGTGGATCGCGCGGTTTTCGCCGCATCAGTTCACCCTCCGCAGGCTCGCCCACCAACGCTACCGAAGCACCCAAGTCCACGAAGAGCTCCAGCAAAACTATTTGCAGCGGGTGAAAGGGGATACCCACCCCTGCCAAGACACCCACCAGGCAAGTGCTAATCAAACCCAGTTTGCACGCCAGATAATAGCGGACGCTTTTGGAAAGATTGGCAAATAGCAAGCGGCCTTCGCGGATCGCGTGCACCAGGGTAGCGAAGTTATCATCGGCGAGAACGAGGTCGGCTGCTTCACGCGCCACATCGCTGCCGCGGCGCCCCATGGCAATGCCGACATTCGCCGCCCGTAAGGCTGGGGCATCGTTCACTCCGTCTCCGGTAACGGCCACACGCTCTCCTGCCGATTGGGCCAGACGTACCAGGCGGAGTTTGTGCTGGGGCGTGGCTCGGGCGACGATGAGTGGTTGATGCAACTGCTGTTGCAGGACAGCATCCTCGAGAGCATCCAACTCTTGGCCTGTAAGCGCTCGCGTTTCCGCTGGAAAACCGACCTCGCTCGCGATCCGCTGGGCAGTTCCGAGGTGGTCGCCGGTCACCATGATCACCTGAATACCTGCGCCCCGGCATTCACTTAGCGCGCCCGCAACTTCCGGACGGGGCGGGTCGGCCAGTGCTATCAGGCCCACCCACACTAAGTCCTGCTCAGCTTCGGCAGCACCGTGTGGTTCGTGATCAGCCCAACGCTGCGCGAATCCCAATACGCGGTATCCCGCTTCGGCTGATCGATCCGCTTCGTTTTGCCAGAACCTTCGCCGTTCTGCGGTGAGAGCTGCGGTGGGGAGAGAGTCAGGGCGGTGCTCTCCTACAGCACTAAGATTATCCTCGGTAAGCATCAGCAGAGAGGGTATTCCACCAGCCGATGATGGCGGGGCCAACTCCCAGCGGCAACAAGCCAGTATTGCCTCGGGTGCTCCCTTTGCAGCGATAAGGTAGCGCTGACCCAATCGCCAGACGGTGCTCATGCGTTTGCGTTCGGGATCGAAGGGGAAATCCTGGCGTGGGAGCGCACGATGTTGCACAGTCTCTGGAAAAATGCCCCACCTTTGCGCGTGTGTCAGCAGAGCGGCTTCTGTTGGATCGCCCAACCAAGTTAGTGCGCTGCTACCATCTCGGCCGTTACTTTCTGGATGCAGCGTTACGGTTTCGGAGCAGAGGACAGCTAATTCACAGCACAGGCGTTCATGTTCACGCGGCTGCACCTGGACCACGGCCATGCGGTTCTCAGTGAGGGTGCCTGTTTTGTCGGTGGCGATCAATGAGACTGCTCCGAGCGTTTCCACGGCTTGCAACTTGCGAACGACAGCATGCTGCCGCGCCAATCGCCACCCGCCCAGTGCCAGTACCATGGTAATGATAATGGGCAACTCCTCGGGAATGGTAAAAAACGCGAGGGCCAGGCCACTGAGGATGGCCTCTTTCGCGGAGCTGAGTTGGCGCCAGTAAGCTAATCCGGCGGCCAAAGCTGTCAGTATCAGCGCAGCAACCACCGTCCAGCGTGCCAGCTGCCGCATGGTCAACTGCAGCGGAGTTTTCTCGGGGCGAATCTCCGCAGTCTGACTGGCAATGCGCCCCCATTCTGTCTCCGCGCCGGTAGCTATCACCACGCCCAGACCACGACCGCGCACTACCAAAGTCCCCGCGAAGGCCAAGTTCCGCCGTTCTGCCAGTAGCGTAACTTCTGACAATATGGCCTCTGCATCTTTCTCGGCGGGCAATGATTCGCCCGTCAGAATGGACTCATCTACAGCCAGCGCCACGGTTTCCACCAGGCGCAAATCAGCGGGCACACGTCGACCCGCTAACAATAGCACCACATCCCCGGGGACGAGGTCGGCCACGCTAACTTCCACGATTTTCCCTTCGCGACGCACAGCTGCCGATGGTTGCGCTAGCTTTCGCAACGACTCCAGGGCTTGTTCCGTGCGCCATTCGTTGTACACCTCCACACCTACCAATACGCCAATCACTCCGAACACTATCGCCGTCTCCCATATTTCGCCCCAAAACGCATACAGCACGCCTACCGCTAGCAGCAACAAGATCATCGGTTCCGCGACTGCTTCCGCCAGGACATGCCAAACCGTTTCCCGGCGGATTGGCCGCAAAGTGTTGGGGCCAAATCCTTCGAGCCGCTCCTGAACTTCGGCCGCGCTCAAACCATCGGGCAAAGAAACATGCAGCGCAGCCAGCGTTTCTTGCACAGACAAGCTATGCCAGACGCGACGAATGTGTGGCACCACGCCAGCGATCCTCCGGCACAAATTTTCGCCATCGAGCTAAGTGATTTTATCTATTCCGCCGTCCATTTCCGATTCAGCCGAGGCTTCGAACTGGCCGATAAAAATGGACAAGCCCGCAAACTTGGCCAGATGGGCGCCCCCAGCAGATCCACAGCTTCGGAAACAAATATTTCTGACCCAATCGATCTCAGCGAGAAAGCCTGCCCGACGCCGATTGCCATTCTGCTATCGCATCCCGCACTGGGCAAAGGCTATGAGCCCCGAAGAATGGAGTGGTGGAGGGGTGGTCGTCGGGTGGGGCTTCGGGAGCTAAGCTATGAAGCGAACGCTGGTCACAAGTATAACCACGTTGGCCTTTTTGTTGACCGCGCTGGCAAGCCAACAGCTATCCCCAGCCGGACGACCATTGCCGGAGCTGGCGGGGAAAGTGCTCACGATCCGTCAGGGTGGTCGGCCTGCGGAAAAGTTTGTCACCTTGCGTGCGTGGGAACGGCCAGATGGGACCATTCTTCGCTACCTGCGCTCAGAAGAAACCAACGAACTCGCCACGCTCGTAGAAACTCCCGGCCAGGCCCAGGCCCACCTCTACCGTTGGGGTGTGGGCCGTACTCAACCTCCACCAGGCGTTCCCGCCATTCCTGAGACGGATTCCGCCTCACCCCAGCGTTTGCCAGAAAACCTTTCCCAACAGGCAACCAAGCCCCTAGTCTCCTCTAGTACCTGGAGTCCCGCCACCACCAAACCCACTCCTGCTGCATCCGCACCAGCTCAGCCGGAGGTCGGTATTGCGCGACTTGACCCAGGACTGCGCACCGTTTCCCCCGGGTCGGGTGCCAGCAAGCCCGTTTCCACACAAGTGGCTCCGCAAAGTGGCGAATCGGCCCCGCAATCTTCAAGGATCGCCTCGACCGCCAGCGCTTTTTCCAAGATATCGCAAAGTACATCGTCTCAGGGCACGTCGGCTTTCGCGCCAGCTGACACCGCCTGGCTGCGCCAGCTCAGCGAATTTGATCGCGTTGGCGGATTGGTTACACTCCATTTCCCCGATAAAGGTGTGCATACCTGTGTCATCCTCCGCAAAACCGTATCTCCCGACGGCTCGGTCACCTTGACGGTACGCTCTAACACGACCGGCGAGGTGATGATGGTTACCACCGGGCAAGTCAACGCTCCCGCCGCGACGTTGCTGTCGCCTCCAGCTGACGCATCCACCGTAATCACCCTCGGATCATCCGCAAGCGGTGGGGCAAATACCGCATCCCTGGGGCTAGCCACGGCAGAGCACACGATTACGCAACCTCCGAAGGCCGAAGGCGTCTGGTCGCGTCTGCGGCGCCGATTGGGCCTGCAGAGCGATCCAGTGTTTCGGCCATCAGGCAATCGTGCTGGGGAAAGTTACATCCCACCACCGGCACCAGCCCCGGCACCGCGGGAAGTAACCCATGCAAATTCGAGCGTAGTTGCCCCAAGCGAAACACGTATAGTTGTGGCGCCGGTTACACCTAACCTGCCAGCAAACCAGTCCGCTCTGGGTGGGAGTTTGCTGGCAACGACTGGGGCAGCGCAACCATTACCCGTTGCACAAACCTTCCCGCAACAACCGGGTGCGGCCCCGGCATCGGGGCAGCCGTCGCCAGCAGAGCGACAAGGTTTGTTCAATCGTCTGTTCCGCCGAAACTCCGCCGCCGCGGAGCGTAGCCGGCCGCCTGCGACAGCACCCGCTGCACCTGGACAAGCAATTGCGGAACAGCGAGCGCTATGGACGGCTCAACTAGCACAGATGTTTCACCTGGCAGCATTCCTGCCACCGCAGCGCGTGACCAACCCAGTTCTCCAACCGGCCGTAGCATTTCCCCCACCATTGACAGCCCAGCCTGCAAGACCAGCCCCGACGCTGCCCGATCCGTTGCGCGAACCCGATAAGTACGTCAAGCACAATCCTGTGCGCCAGGAAGTGACCAACGCCGGTTTGGTGGCCGGCACTCGCAACGACAAGCCGAGCGTGGCACCAGCAACGCCTGGATTGGCAGCCGATTCGGCTGCGGCTCAACAACGTCCAGGCCAAACCCCGCCTGCGGTAGCGAAGCCAGGCACCACTGTGCCGTCAACCGACACGGTGAACGCACCTGTGCCCATGCCCCTAGTGCCTCTGGTTACGGATAAAGCCCGGCCCGATGCTCCACCGCCACAACCGCGCATCCAGCCTTTCAACACCATGCAAGTGGCGGCGGTGCAAAACCCGCATCAGTTCCCGCAGCTCGCTCCGCCGCTTGTCCCCTCACAACCGAGCGCTCCAGCAACGCCGGTCTCCTGGACCCGCGGTCCCCTGATTCCGCCGCACCAATCCCCTGTCTCCGCATTGGCTTTGCAATCAAGCCAGAACGGCACAGAAGCGCTGGCCTTACGCAACACACTTTTCCTAACCAACGTCCTACAAGCCTCGGGCTCGCCGCAACAACGCGAGTGGGCTGCTGCTCGTCTTGCTGTCATTGAGCCGAATCGTTACCCGTTCGCTGTCGAGGCACTGGTGCACGCAGCCAAACACGATCCTCACCCGGCCGTACGTATCAAGGCTATTCAATCTCTGGCATTAATGCGGGCCGATACGCCGAACGTACGCCAAGCTCTGGACCTAGCACGGCGCGATGCCGATCCGCGCATACGCGAGCAGGCCAACCACGCCTTACAACTATTGGGCGATGCTAACGCACCCGAGCTCTTCCCCGCTCAATATAGGCCTTCCGACCCCTAGCCCTTTCCTGCCACTATGATGGAATTGCTCGCTATTGCTGCGGCGCTTGCCGCTTTACACACCAACGCTTTCCGTTTATAAATACCAGCAGCTAATCGTCGAAAACGGGCGGAGTTCGCGAACATGTACGCCTTTTATCACCTCTACTTCGACGATGTGGAAGTCGGCCAGGAGTGGGAATCTCCAGGCCGAACCGTCACCGAAGCGGACATTGTGCACTTTGCTGGACTGAGTGGCGATTTCAATCCCATTCACATGGATCATCATTTTGCTCAGACCACACCTTTCCGGCGTCCGATTGCTCATGGATTGCTGACCTTGTCCCTGACCAGCGGACTGAGTGTAAATTGCCCGCCCATGCGCACCCTGGCCCTGGTCGCCATCAAGGATTGGCAGTTCCGCGAACCCGTGTTTATCGGCGACACTTTGCGTGTCCGCTCTAAGGTTTTGGTTAAAGAATTACGGGGCCGTGGTAAACGTGGCCTCATCACCTGGCAGCGCCAAGTCCTCAATCAGAATAACAAGATCGTCCAGGAAGGCATTACCGTTACCCTGGTCGAAGCTCGCGCTGCTGCTTCGTCAGGTGAATGAGTTCGGCCTAATTCGGCTCGTTTTCCGCAGACTGCAAGCGGTTTCTTATCCCGCCTGAGACGGATGCCGTTAGGGTTACCCTTCTTGCTTATGCGATTGCGCCCTAACATGATTGGTGAGCCGAGTAAATCCAGGAGCAAACTTCAATTTTTCTCGGAGACTAGGCGACTCGCGGCTATGGACATGGCAAGGCGAAAGCTTAGGACTGAGGTCCGCGGAGAAGCCGATGCGAGGCAGGAGCCTCAGCCTTCATCTGCACTAGCGTTGAATTGGGGGCTGTGGTCCGCACTCGTGGGGCTGCTCGCGTTGACGCGATTACTGCCGTACGCCCTACCTCGAATGTTGGAGAGAGGTTTTGGACTCGATGGTCAAGCCCTGGCATATTACGTATTCAACGTCACCCCGTTGGGGGCAGGATGCGTGTTCGCCGGCGCGGTCTTCGTTTCGCGCTGGCAAGCTTTAGCTTTGCCTATCGCCGTTTGGGCGATTAGCGACGCTTTGCTCACCTGGATGGGTTGGGCACCTATACCCGGTTGGCGCCATGTGCTGGTGCAATATCCACTTTTTGTGGCTATGGCTTTTTTGGGGATGTGGTGGCTTCGGAAGCAGAGGCGGCCGATGCGTGTGTTCGGCACGTGCCTGGTGAGCGGCTTGCTTTTCCTACTGGTGGTGGATTTCCAGACCTGGCTTTTCAGTCCTGATGTTCCGTTGCCGAAGCAGATGTCGGCCAGCTATTGGGAGCCCCTGGTATTTGCGTTCCGGCCTGATGCGTTTGTGGCTATTGGTGGATATCCGAAGACGTTAGACGGTTTGGTTACCTGTTATCTGATGGGGCTGCCATTCTCGCTGCGGTTTGTAGTCAGCACAATGGCGTTTGGTGCGGTGTTTTTCGTTGCCTATGCCTGGGCAGAAAAGCGATACTTGCTCCGGAGCGCAAGCCCTGACAGAGCGGTCGCCGAGACGGTCCAGTCGCTGGCGCCTCCACCGAGTCCGTGACACACGCTCGCCGCTGCTATCGAGGAAACGACGGGCATTCGCTCGCCGGCGAAAGGAGGTTCGGCTATGAAACGTTACCGCTATGTCATTCTGGCGGGCAATGGCACCAGCCACGATGTCAGCTCCCGACGCGTCTTCTCCTAGGGTACAGCACCCGAACAAAAGGTGCACGCCTTACCGGATTTGCTGGAACGCGGTTGGCGGCCAGTACGCGAGATTCCGTTCGGCGGGGAATACTCCATGGTGCTGATTCTGCTGGAACGGGAAGAACGTTATTATCGCCCGCGTGCAAACAAGACCGCCCTTCCTGCCGAGCAACCTGCCGCACCGCCTGGGGAATCTTCGGTTTCGCCTGCAAAGGAGACGAATGCGCCCCGGCCAGAAACCACCGGCAGCCTGCCCGCCCAGACCTAGCGCATCATGCCTCGCCGCTTAGCCAAATCGAACAGGAAGTGGTAGCGCTCCTGGACACGCAGGTCGCGTTTCTCCTCAGCGCGGCTCATTTCATCGCGGGCTTCTGCCAGTTCGCGTTCCAATTCTTCTATGCGCAGCCGGAGTAAGTCCATATCCAGTTCCACGAGTCGCTTGGCCGCTTCGCGCAGGTCGGATTGCAGCCCGGGCTTATCCGCAGCAGGGGAAGCGCTCAGCCGGGCCACCAGAACTAGCGCGCGGCTCTCGGTCTTCCAACGTTCCAGTTCCAACTGGTACCGTCGTTCATCGTGCAGACGCAAGTCCGTCAAGGCTTCGCTCAGCTGGAAGATTTCACAAATCTCTTGCTGATAACGTTTCAAGTCGGAACGGCGAACCCGCTCCAGTAGCGGCATCAAATCAGGATAATGGCGGCGAACGAATGTCAAGGCTGCTGCTTCCCGCTCCTCGGTAAACACAGGTAAACTCGGTTCGCCACCAACAGGCCCGGCCAGGACACACAGGGTGGCACTTATCAACATCACCAGCTTCCTCCAGCTTTCCCGCGGCAATGATAGGCGCATACGAACATCTCCTTCACATGCCCGAATGTTTCCTCTTTGGACACGGCTGGCTGAGATACTCCACCAGCGGGGCATGCAACGCCGACGCAGAGGCGGATTTGTGCGCCTGGCGTTCGGTGGTCCACTGGCGGAGTATCGTGACACGCTGCGTGTCAGTCAAATCCACGTAAGCGACAGCGGCGGTATCCTCAGCGGCCTCCACATCATCCAGCCCTGCAGGGGCCACGGCGAGATTGGCAAAGTGTGGCTCCGATGTCTTGTTGTTCGCCACACTGGGTCCGGCTTGCTGGCTGGAGCCTGCCCGCCACCAGAGAAAAAGCCCCACCAGCAGTGTTGCGGTTACCGCTCCCACCAGGGCCGATGCCGCGAAACTCAACAAGCCAAACGCGCCGACCCGCTCACGCCGTAAACGCTGCCGCAATCTTTGCCGCCACGTCGGTTCGGGTTGGCACGTGATCCAGCGTTGAGCGAGTTGTTCCATCGCTTGCACCAGCAAGTCACGAATCTCCTGCGAGTCGCCCAGGCGCTGCTCAAAAAGGGCTTTTTCATCCGCCGAAAGCTCATCAGCTACATACAAGACCGCTTGCCTTCGCCAGGCTTCGCGTTCATGGGGACTCATGGGCTTCTCCTGCCAGACGCCAGAGACGTTTGAGTGCTTGATGCAGGCGAGCCAGGGCCGTACCCAGGGGAATCCCCAGCCGCGCAGCGATTTCGCGGAACCGCAGTCCCTCAAAAAATCGTAAACGCACGGCCTCGCGCTGGGTATCGGACAGTTGCTGGAGCCAGTGCCGTACTTGCTCCGCTTGTTCTCCAGCAGCTAATTCTTGCCACGGTTCGGGCACTGGAGCGGTCGGCAGCTGCCTTTCGGAACTCAACTCGATTAACCCGAGGCGGCGTTCCAGGGCGCGACGCCGCCGATCCAGCATGGCCTGGTGATAGGCCACGGTGAATAACCATCCGCGGAAATGCGCCGGATCTACACCGTCCAGCCGGGTCAGTGCAGTGTAAAAAGTTTCCTGCAGCACATCTTCCGCGCGATGCTTATCGCGGAGAATCCCTAGCACGAACAGATACACGGGCTTTTCGTACCTCGCGAACAATATTTCCAGAGCCGACTCATCACCGCGCTGCCAGCTCGCCAGCAGTTCCGCATCGCTGGCCGATGCATCTATTTTCTCGGTGCGCGAGGATGGGCTTTTATTGCGTTTCGGCATGCCTCAGTTCTGCTCGGAGCGGTGGGTCAGTACGATTCTCCCAGCACCTCTCGATACGCTGCTATCAAGCCGTCAATCTCAGATCGGCTCCGCGATTCCGTTACGGCTATGCTAACGGCGTTGCGCAAAGATGGATACCATTTTCCTAAAGCTATTCCTGCAAGATACCCGCGCTCTAACAATCGCCGCAGAACCGCGTGTGGCTCTGCGGGCAGCTGCAGGGTAAACTCTTTGAAAAATGGCCGGTCGAACGCCAGGCGTATTCCTGGAATCTCGCGCAATCGTTGCGCGGCATAATGCGCTTTGTGCCAGCACAACTCCGCAGTCTCACGTAGCCCGTGAGGGCCAAGTGCCGCTAAGTACACCGCCGCACGTAACGCCATCAAGCCCTGATTGGTGCAAATGTTCGAGGTGGCCTTTTCCCGGCGGATGTGCTGTTCACGAGTTTGCAGCGTTAGCACCCAACACCGTTGGCCGCGGCGATCCACGGTCTGACCCACCAGCCGTCCCGGCATTTTGCGGACGTACGCCTCACGACACGCCAGAATGCCCAGATATGGGCCGCCAAATTGCATGGGAATGCCCAAAGGCTGGCCTTCCGCTACCACGATATCCGCACCATATTCCCCAGGTCGGCGCAGCAACCCCAGGCTAATCGGGTCTACGCTCACTACGAAAAGCGCTCCCCGACGATGTGCCCGTTCCGCCAGTTCCTCCACTTCCTCCAGATGACCGAAGAAATTGGGATGTTGCACCAGAACCGCCGCTGTGTCCTCGGTAAGCGCGCTGCTGAGCGTGTCGGGGTCGAGAAATCCTTGCGGCGTGGGCAGGGTAAGCAGCTGCGGCTCTAAATTGGCCAAATACGCCAGCACCGTTTCGCGATAATATGGATGCACACTTTCTGCGACGAGCACCCGGCCGTAACGCCCAGTGACACCGAGCGCCATCATGGTCGCTTCCGCCAAGGCACTGGCCCCTTCGTACAGGCTGGCGTTTGCAACCTCCATCCCAGTCAACTGGCAGATGAGCGTTTGGTATTCAAAAAACGCCTGCAAGCTCCCCTGGCTGGCCTCGGCTTGGTACGGCGTATAGGCCGTGTAAAACTCGCTGCGACTGGCTACGGCATCCACCACAGCTGGGATAAAATGGTCATAACTGCCACCACCCAAAAAACATACTGCCTGCTTGCCCACGCGATTGCGCCCTGCCAGATTGCTGAGGTGCTCGGTCAATTCTTGCTCGCTCAGTGGTGGCGGGATGTTTGGCAAGTTTTGCCAACGCGCTGCCGGCGGAATCACCTCAAACAACTCCTCCACCGACGCCAGTCCCAGGGCCGCCAACATTTCTTGCTGCTGTTGCTGTGTATTTCCGATATACGCCACCGTTTCGCTCCTGTCGTCGGCCGCGTGGTATATGGGTCTGGTGACCAAATAGGAAATATCAACGCTGCCGACAATGTTGAGAACGAGCTGGTCTTGGCAAGTTGGAAAATCTTTGGTTCAATACCCTGACGCTACT
Organism: bacterium HR36; assembly: GCA_002898995.1. Classification (GTDB taxonomy): domain Bacteria; phylum Planctomycetota; class Planctomycetia; order Gemmatales; family HRBIN36; genus HRBIN36. The sequence goes on along the minus strand of BEIM01000008.1, from coordinate 5,294 downwards.
GTGGAAAAGCCACCGGTGGCCAAAGATCAGATGCCCAAGTCAGGCCAATAACAAAGGAGGCAAGGATGCGCAAGAAGGCATGGAGCTTGTATGGCGCGAGAAAGGCGCTGGGGTTGGTGGGTGGTGTCATATTAAGCTGGGGCGTGGATGTGGCCTACGCACAGGCACCATTGCCGCCGCCACCGCCAGGCCCAGTGTTGCAGGTGCCGAATCAGCCAGTGCCTGACGCAGCTGCAAAGCCCCAGACAATCATAAAGCCTGCAGGCCCGGTTGTCGAGCAACTTACCGTGCCACCGTTCGAAAAAACTGACACCGCGCGCAATCGCTTGGTGCCCGCGCCAGCTACCGCTTCGCCGTCGTTAGCTTCCCCGCCTTCTGTGGCCCCGATTCCGCCAGAAAACGCGGGCAAACCCTCCGCCACGTCTGCCGCTCCACCAGCTGTGCCTAGTCCCGCTCCAGCAGTGCCGATTTCGCCGGGTAAAGCGCCGGACATCGCTCCCGTGACGCCTGTGCCACCGCGCTCCGATGTCCCAGTCACACCGCCAGGCCCCAATCCGTCGGTTCCCGCCCAGCCTTCGGCGTCCCCCGCGACAAGGCCTGGCTCCTCGAGTCCGAGCGCACCTCCTGCCTTACTCAACCCTGCTGTGCAAGTCGCTGAACCGTCGAATAAACCTGCCGGCCAATCTGGTTCCCCAGCGACACCGGGCAATTCTGCCAGCCCGAATACCAGCAGCGCTCCCATAACTCCGGTAGTGCCGCAGAAACCTGCTCCCGCCATCCTGATTGTTGAAGTGCCGGCTCAAGCCACGCTGTGGATCGAAGACCAGCGCATGAGCCAAACCGGTCCCGTGCGTTCGTTTCAATCGCCGCCTTTGGAGCCGGGCAAGACCTACCTCTACAAGATCCGCCTGAGCTGGCCTGGGCCGAATGGCCAGCCCATCACCACCGAGCACGAAATCACCGTGCAAGCCGGCCAAACACAACGCATTGACTTTCGCCCGTTGGCGCAAAGTTTAGGCGGTCCCGCGGCTGCCCCCACTACGATTACGCCCCTGACGCCGAATCCCCCTCCACCGCCTAGCCCCCCGCGACGCATTTTCCCCTTCATTCGGCCCGAGGGCAGCGGTTCTCAATAGCGTAGCTTACTCGCCTCATACCTGACTACTCGAGAGCCGAATATTTCACCGCTTGCGATATTCCAGCACCAGGAGGCGGTCGAGGCAGATGCGATACAGTCGCTCGCTCTCCCCAACTAACCACCAGGCCGAAGGCAGGTCGTCCAGCAGAGCAACGCAGGCCGGCTGGCGATTCTGAACGCTCACGTCGTAGACGCCGATCTTGCGATGATAGCTGCCCACAATGAGATACTGGCTGTCGCTCCAGACCTGGCAGTAGTGCCCTGTGAGTTGCAAGTCTTTTTCTGGATCAAAGCGGCGGAGGATTTTCGGTGTACGCGGATCAGTGATGTCCACCTCGATGACCAGCCCGCGAGGCCGACGGGCTTCGCCGCTTCGTTCGGCCCAGCCCAAATAAAGACGTTTGTCCAGAAACGCCATACTAATGACGCGGTGTCCCAGAGGTAAGTCCAGGCGCCCAGCGATCTCCGCCTCAGTGGGAGTCTGGAGACGGAGGATGGAAAGCTGGCCCCGCTCGCTACTTTCGGCAAAATTGGCTACGTAGAGATGGTTGTCGTAGTGGGCTATCTGATAACCGCTGGCGGGCAGCCGCACTGCCAGTTTTTTCGGCTGGTTGGGCTGACGGAGATCGAAAATGTCGCCACCGCTGCTATACAGGTACTGCCCCACGCACGCCAAGCCGTAGGCCCGGGCAACGTCTGGTACCACACTCGCTAAGCTAGGGTGCTGTGGGTCCTGCACGTCGAGGGTAAACAGTCCACTAAGTCCCGGCCGGGGGCGGGAAATGTCAGCTTGAAAATAAACATAGCGTTCATCGTCACTGCTAGCCATTTGTCCCCAGACGCGCAAGCCATGATGATAATACCCCAGCAAGCGGGGACGGAAGGCGTCGGCAATGTCCACTACAAAGGTGCTTCCCGAGAGATTTTGACCCAGAACAAGCAACCGGCGTTTAGGCAACAACACAGCGGCAGAAAGTTCACCCCCTTGTCGGTCGGCAGCTACCTGGCGGATACGCTCGGGTACACGTGTGTCATAAACCCGCAGGCCAAAACTCGCGTCGCTAGCAAAAACGTAGCCATCTTTGCAAGCCAGGCCGGTAATGTCGGAAATGGTGTTTTCGACCCAGGTGTATCCGAGAAGGCGCGGCTGTTGCCAGTCGCGCACATCAAAAACAGCCAGCCCTGACTGTGCCTGCGCGAATGGCCCGCGACCAAAGAGGGCAGGTAGATCTTGGCGAATGCCGACGTAGAGGCGATCTTTTTCCCAGGCCACCGCAGAGATACGCAAGGTGAATGGCCAATCACTCGTCGGTGACAGGCGGCCGACCAACTTAGGCTGTGCCGGGTTTGCTACATCATAGACCTGCAACCCCGCTTTACCTGAAAGAAACAGGTAGTTTTCCTGCAACTGCATGGGCACACCGTCCGTTAGTTCTGCAAGCAATTTTGGTTTGTTCGGCTCGGCAATGTCGTAAATTGCTGTCGCTTGGTTTTCTGTGCCGTAATACAGCACATTCTGCCAAGCACATGTGGTGTAGGTGAAATTCGGATGGACGCGAAAATCGGTGCGACGAACATGTCGCAGTAGCGGCCCGGCTTGCGGATCAGTGGCGAGTTTCGGATGGTCGGGAAAAGTCAGGTCGAAGAATCCCTCGCCGTTGCCGTGAACAGTCCACAACCAGCCAGGCGCCACCAGGCGGCAACGCATGGGCCAACCGGGTGCTTGCAGATGACGTACCACGCGCGGTCGTTCCGGCTGGCGAATATCATACACTACCAGCGGATGGGTGCTTTCATTGAGCACCATGTACAGGTAATCGCCGTAGCGGGCTAATCCCGAAGCATTGCCGTTGACCAGAAACACTTCTCCCGCGCGGCGTAAGAACGGTTGGGTTTGTGCCGCGAAACTCCAAAGCCAGACGCTAAGCAGGGCTGTACAAAATCCAATTCGTTGCGCCATGCTTGATCCTCCATCGGTCTTGTCTGCGCTCAAAGCATGTGCAGAGTGCCAGGATACGCACGGCGCTAACACGTGATTTAGCACCTGGGTAGCTCTTGCCCAATCGAGAAGGAGCAAAGCTGCAGCATGATTATGGGTTTTGCAGTAATTGACGAAGCACAAAAGGCAGAATACCTCCGTGCTGATAGTACTGAGCTTCCCGCGGGGTATCAATTCGCACCAGGGCATGGAACTCAAGTTGCTGGCCATCGTAGCGGTGCACGCGGACGGTACAGGTTCGGCTGGCGGCAAAAGGCTCGCGCAGGGTCTGCGGCAGGCCGAGAATGTCGTACACTTCTTCTCCCGTCAGGCCCAAGCTCTCTGCATTTTGGCCGGGCAGGAACTGCAGCGGCAAGATACCCATACCCACGAGATTACTGCGATGAATACGCTCGAAAGTTTCGGCCAGCACTGCCCGTACTCCGAGCAAGCTCGGCCCCTTGGCCGCCCAGTCACGTGATGAACCTGAACCGTATTCCTTGCCTGCGATCACCAACAAGGGCACGCGCTCAGCGCGATACTTTTCCGCGGCCTCAAAAATTGTCATGACAGTGCCATCAGGAAAATGCCGCGTCCAGCCCCCTTCTTGGCCAGCTACCAAGCGGTTCTTCAGCCGGATATTGGCAAACGTGCCGCGTACCATGACCTCATGATTACCGCGCCTCGCTCCGTAAGAATTGAACTCCTGGGGTTGCACCCCATGGGCGATAAGATAGCGCCCTGCGGGGCTATCCACAGGAATCGAACCCGCCGGTGAAATATGGTCGGTGGTAATGCTGTCGCCCAGCAAACACAAGACCCGTAAACCGCGCAGGTCTTCCACAGGTGGTGGCTGCAAAGGTAAGTCATCGAAATATGGGGGCCGCTTCACGTACGTGGATTGCGGGTCCCAGGTGAATAATTCGCCTGGCGGCGCTGGCAAGCTGCGCCAACGCTCATCTCCTTCAAAAACACGCTGGTATTCTCGCTCGTAAATCTCGCGACGGTGATAGCGCTGCAGCACTTCGCGAATCTCCTCAGGGGTGGGCCAGATGTCGCGCAGGTAAACGGGATTCCCCTGCGGATCATGCCCCAGCGGTTCGCTGGTTAGATCCCGATCAATGCGGCCCGCCAGGGCGTACGCCACCACCAGCGGCGGCGACATTAAGTAATTAGCCCGCACCAGAGGATGAATGCGCCCTTCAAAGTTACGGTTGCCGCTGAGCACAGCCACGACTACCAGTCCTTTGCTTTCGATTTCGCGGGCCGTTTCCTCGGGCAAGGGGCCGCTATTGCCGATACAGGTTGTGCAACCGTAGCCCACCAAATGGAAGCGCAATTGTTCCAGGTAAGCCAGCAAGCCCGAATCACGAAGATAATTGGTCACTACCTTGGATCCGGGAGCGAGGCTGGTCTTGACCCAACTCGGTACACGTAAACCTCGCTCTACCGCCTTCTTGGCCAGCAAGCCCGCCCCGATCATCACGGAGGGATTGGAAGTATTGGTGCAGCTGGTAATGGCCGCTATCACTACCGAGCCATGTTCCAGCTGGCCATTGGCCTGACTTGCGGTTACTGTGGGCGGCGCTTTCTTCCGTGCGGCGCTCAACAGATTGGGCAGAGCCTGGCGGAATGAGTGCGCTGCCTGCCGCAGCGGCACCCGATCCTGTGGACGGCTGGGACCAGCTACGCTAGGTTCGACCTTCGCGAGGTCGAGTTCGATGACTTCAGAATAACGAGGGGCGGGTTGACCAGGTGTGTAGAAAAGCCCCTGTTCCTTAGCGTAGGCCTCTACCAACGCGATAAGCCAATCAGGCCGACCGGTGAGGCGAAGATAGTGAAGCGTTTCTTCGTCAATCGGGAAAAAGCCGAAGGTGGCACCGTACTCCGGAGCCATGTTGGCGATGGTGGCGCGATCAGCTACTGGCAAAGCTGCTACACCATCTCCGAAAAATTCCACAAACTTGCCGACCACGCCATGCTGGCGGAGGACTTGCGTTACGGTCAGTACCAGGTCGGTGGCTGTGGCGCCCGGGCTGAGCTGCCCGGTTAGTCGCAAGCCTACTACCTGGGGTAGGAGCATGGAGATAGGCTGGCCCAGCATGGCCGCTTCCGCTTCGATGCCGCCTACTCCCCAGCCGAGCACGCCCAGCCCGTTCACCATCGTCGTATGGGAGT
>BEIM01000007.1 GCA_002898995.1 bacterium HR36 | reverse complement strand
AAAGGACGCACTTCAGGGAATTGCTGGCGAATCCAGGCATAATCAATGCCATGCATGATACCACGACCGAGTTGCCCAGATTCTAGGTCTCGGCCAATATCCAGGGGATCGGCAAACACATTGAAATGACAGGAAATGCCCGTCTGACTGGAAAAGAGTTCCCCTAGCGGTTGCATGAGAGCGAGCATGAGCCGCGGGTCTGTTCCTCGAAACAATGCTTGACTCAATCCCACACGCAGAACGCGATTTTTTCCCTGCTTTTCCGAACTCCGCGCTGACAGAATCGTGCTTAGCAGGAATGTAAGAAAGGCGATTCCCCAGGCCGCTCGGTTCATCCGCCGCACCATGGATCTGTGCCTCCCGGCGTGTACTAGAATGTGCCCTCAATTAGAAGCGCCTAGTGCTTCACAACACTAAGTCGCTGGCCTATCTTCATGCTTTCTCCTAAGGTACTTATCTCTGTGAATAGAGGTGCCTTTTGGCTATAGTGGGACTAGGCAGTCACACCTGTCGGACAAATAGTCTACTGGACTGGTACGAGAGCATCCCAAAGTTTTCCCGCGGTGGCACGTTGCAGAGCGGCCAGAGTGATGCAATAGTTATAGAGAGCCTCGTTGAGATCAGCGCGGGTCTGTGCATCTAATAACTGAGCGGCGAGCATTTTTTCGGTGCTAAGTTGATCCGCAGCGTAGGCTTTTTCAGCGTCCTTGCGCAGTTTCCCCGATCGTTCTACGGCTTGGCGCAAAAGCCGGACTTGCTCCTCGAGTTCCTGTAGTCGCGTGCAGAGGACGCGCACTTCTAAGGCGATAAGGTGCTCGACTTTTTCGGCACCTGCTAGAGCGCGGATATAAAGTGCTTCCGTGCGCGATTGCCGGGCACGTCGGGTTCCTGAGATCATGGCAGGCATCTCCGGCGCAATTGGTCCGGGACGATAGTCGGGATCAAGAATAGTTGCCGGCAAGGTTTTGGAATGAACGTCCGAGCGTGCGGCGAAGGTCAGCGCGTTGGTGCGAAATGTTAACCCCTGGGCCTTGATTTCCAAGGCAATTACTTCAGCTAATAAGTGGGCTTGCGTAGCTTCGGGGCGATTTGCTAATGCTAATTCGACAGCTTTATCGCAGGAAATAGTCTGTTTATGTTCGCGCATGTGTTTAGTGACGGAGTCGTAATAATCACCCAGGCTGACGGCGGCAATGTGCAGCGGATGTTTTTCCGGTAAACCAATGGCCTCCCGTAAGGCCGCACGCGCTTGTTCGCTGCCCAAACGAGCACGCGCTAAGCGAGTTTGCGCGATAAGTTGATAAGTGTTGATACGTTCTAAGTCGGAAGTGGTCACTTCCCGGCTGCCAGCGTCCACAAGCTTCTTTGCGAGCTGGGCCATAACGCCCAAACTGCGAACCGTCTCATCGGCAATGGCCGTCTGCTCGCGCGCATATAGATACGAAAGATAGTTTCGAGTGACGGCTTGGATAGTTTCGAGTTCCGCTTGGGTAAGTCCGGCCTGGGCGACTGCTAGTCCGTGTGCGGCCTGTTGCCGGCGATAGATAATTTGTGGGCCGGTGAATAGGGCAAACGGGGAATGGGCGGCCTGGTATTGGATCTGTGCCGCTTGCAAACTTGCCTGAGCCGCTGCAATGTTCGGCTGCTTGTGCAGTGCCAGGTCAAGGGCCTTTTCCAAGGTCAACTCCTCTGAGTTAGCTTCTGGAGCGGCCACGGCCTCGAAATTGGACGTCCGCGGAGCACTATCTTGCGACTCTAGAGTCAACCGCGCTGGTTCGTCTGCGGCTAAGGGCAGCCAGGACGCCAATCCCAGGCTCAGACCACTGGCCCAATAGCAGAATCGGTTTTTGCGCACACCGCGAGCGTGGGTCATGCTTATCTCCCTGATAGGCGAACAACTTCCGCTGGCAGTCGCCTGCCGCCCCGCTCGTATTTGTATTTCGACCAATCTCCCTCCTAGCCTGAGAGAAACCCGGTTATCACAAGCGAGAACCTCCGCAGTTGGCAACGTTTATGTCTGTCGCGCTGCCGGGCACGCAGTCTACTAGCGGGGCAAGGTTTTCTGGCCGTCCCAGGCGGCGCCCCATAGGAGCGTAGTGGAAATGGCGCGGAGTTTGCTGGCAGGGAAAGGTGTTTTGGCCCCTGTACTGGCCTGGCGACTGACGGGCAAGTCGCGAAGTTTTGTCACTTTTGGCTGGTTCTTCCCGTTAATACACTCAGAGAGCATACTGCTGGCTGCAGAGGACATGCCAAGGAGTTGCCGATGGCCGCCCAACAAACCTTCCGCGAACGGTTGCATCAGGTGGTGGAAAAGGTGGAATCGCGCTTGGCAAGCATCCGCAAGGCTTTAGATGAACGCGCCTCGCAAAGTCCCGAATTGGCGGAGGCGTTACAAGAACCCGGGGGCTGGTACGAACGCTTGCAAAGACTGCAACAAATGGTCGAAGACCTGAAAGCGAAGGCGGAGGTACGCCAGTCCCTGGTGGTGGTGGGAAAACGTGGCCAGGGTAAGAGTTCGCTCATTCGCAACTGGCTTAGCGGCGGGGTGGGCCAGAACCCTGGACACAATCCCTTACCTTTGCCCACAGGGGTGGATGAGACTACTTGCGCTTTGGTGCGCCTGACGTCCCTGGCGGAGCGCGACCACAGCGCCCTGGAAGTTCGCATGCTTCCGGAGACGGCCCTCGCTCAAGTGACCCACCGCCCGCCGCGCCCAATACTGCCGGATAGCCAGGAGGTCCTGGTAATTACGCGGGATAGCCCGGAGGCAACAATTTCGGCGTTCTCCGTAATGCGCTACCCCGTGGAAAAGACCGACACAGAAGTTTACCTGCAAAAGCAAGGCAACCGCTATGTTTTGTCGCGGACCTCCAGCCCAATCCCGTTAACTGCTATCCAGTATCATGCCGCGGAAGTGATCGTGCCGCTTGCCCCGGAAGAGCTAACGGGGCGTACCCGTCAGCTGCTGGAAATCCTGGATGTCGTAGACGCTCCGGGAGCAGATCCTGCCGGCCGAGGCTCCTATCCCGACTGGATGCGCCATAAGAGTCAGGAAGTATTCCGGCTCGGCTCACCGCGGATAGACTTGCTGTTACTGGTGAGTTCGTGTGAAGTAGCGGCAGTTAATTTGGGCGGGCAAATGCAGGCGGAGATCCTGCAGCCCTGGCGGGAACGTTGCCAGGGGCGGACTCAAGGCCGATTGCTCATCGTCATTACCCACGCCGCGGATCTGCTGCAGGATGTCAGCGGCGAAGGCTCTCGCGTTGCCTTACAAGAGCGCAGCCCAACTCGACGTTTGGTGGGCAATGTCCTGGAGCCACTGGACAACCTCGGGTTCCTCGACCTCGACGCGGAGCCAGACGATTGGCCCCCTATCTTCTTCGTCGAAAACGAACGCCAGCAATTAGAGCCGTTCTTGGCGGACTGGAGTCCAGACCCCACTCGCGTGCAGCGTTTGCTTGATCTCCTGGGACAAGGTCAGGAGTGGGCGGATCTTAGTCGGGCAGAACAATGCATTCTCAAGATTGCAGCAGATTGGGAACAGGAATACGGAAAGCGCTGGTCCCTGCCCAAGATTCGGCGCTTACAGCGCTGGACTATCCGCGCTTTGTGCCATTTGCTAGACGAGCACGATCAAGGCCTGGGCTTACTAACCCAGTTTTTGCTTGACTGGGGCTCGAAAGGTCCGGTAGCTTGCAACTACTTGATGGAACGCATCGAGATGTATGAGCGTTTTGAGCAGCAATATTATCAGTTCTTGAGCGCACTCAACGAACCTGACTTTCACGGGGTGCTGCGTGAGTTAGAGGCAGGCCGAGCCTGGCTGAGACAGCACTGGCCTCAACTAGGCGGCATCAATTGGAAAGTAGGACAGCGGACACGTCAGCGGCTCCAACAGGCCGAACGCAATGCCAGCCCCGACAGCTTGCAACGTCAGTCTTTCCAATTCGCCGATGTCCTGCAGGACTTGGTCGAGGACGCCCTGGAGCAAATGGAACAGGAAACGCGGACCCGCGTTCCTGCGGGTGCCAGCAAGGGCCAAGCAAGTTCCGCCCCTCCTGCGGGCAAGGACTGGGCGAGAACGGCTTTGTTGCAGTGCTTAGCTAACGATTGGCCGATGCGCCAGATGCAAAGTAAGTACGAGCAGAACATTGAGAGACAGCCCTTGTACCTGGCCCGGGTTCAGGTATTCGGATGGGAGCGCATCACCCGCATTATTGACTTTCTAGTGCATGCCCCGGAGAGTCAGCTGCGATTGGTGCTCCGCCATTGTTACCGCAAAGACCTCACGCAAAACACCATTATTCGCGGCATTTACGATAGCATCGTCCAGCCCCACGAAGCCAACGATAAGCAGGCTTTGAATGAGCTATCCCAGCTGGCGCGCGAACTACGACAGCAAATGCAATCGTGGTCGCACTTGCGAGCCTATTAAGGTATATCCTCGCGCGTCGGCACGCTTCTAGGGGAGAAGAGACCATGGCGACTTACATTGTAAAACTCCATTCGCGGTTGCCTCAGCGGGTGTGGATTCCTCTGCAATGCCAGGCAAGTCAGCGCACTCAACGAGATTATCAGGAATACCTGAAAAAGGAGAAGCCGAAGCTGATGATCACCTGGCCCAGCCGGAAAGGGGACCAGGTGCGCCGTTTTACCCTCTCTTTTGAGCCCGGCCCCGGTACGCAGCCTGTGCCTTACATCACCACTCCGATTAGCATAGACCATCTCGATGTCGAAGGGCCTCGCTGCAGCGACTCAAGTACCGGGACTGCAACGGCGGCACCCTCAAAAACCCACCTTTTCGAACTCCGCCTGACATGGCTCGACCCCAACAAGGTTGGCCTGCTGCTCACCTGGCCACTCTCTCGAACCGGCTCTTCCCAGCCCTGCCACTATTTGACCTTGGCTACCCCTACCCATAGCGCCAGTCCACGCGATGGCGAAATCTTCGTGTATGTACCCCAATTTGAAGTGGTGCTGGAAAGTGGTTGGCCAAGGTGGTTGAAACTGGCGGGGATGATAGCCTACTGGCGTTGTTGGCTGCCGCATGTTACGAGTTTGGAGATTCAAGAACCATCGCCCGATATGCAGCACCGGGCCGCTTTGTGCCTGGATTTTGGCACCAGCACCACGGCATCCAATTATGTTCCAGAAGCCGCTAACCCCTCATCAACTGCCGATTATTCACCGGTACGGGATCTCTTTCCCTGGACGCACCTAATCGGTGTACCGGATTATGAGAATCCCATCCGGCCGGTGTGGCGTCCGGGTCAGCCTCACGAAATCCGGTTGCAGGTGCACCGTTGCGAAATGTGGGATGGCCGCGCGGTGATCGAACCCAAACACCTCATCCCCGAACTTTACAACCGGCGGCGCTGCCCCATTACGGTCAAGCAAGCGAGGACACCGACTTTGCCCAGTCTAGTGCTTTACCCCAAAGAGGGTTCGCGCCCAAACGGTGGCGACGCCCCAGCGCGACAACCTCCAGAGGCCGTTTCAGAGACCGCCATCATTGGCTACGAGGCCGAGCGTATCATTTTCCACGACCGGCTTGCGGCCTATCTGGACCTGGAGTCGTGCTATGCCCCCAAGCTCGAAATCGGCCGCCGCGAGGCCGAGGCTTCCGCCCCTGGCCGAACGCGCGACACTCCGGAGCCTGCTTCCGCGAAAGCACTGAAGAGCTTTTTCCAGGAATATTTCGACCAGCTCCACTCCAAGCTGTTGCGTGAAGGACTTGGGTACCGTATGGTGAAGCGCATCTGCTACAGCTACCCCGTGGCCTGGGTCAAGCACCAACGCGATCAGCTCAAACACCTGCTCGCAGAATCCGTCGAAGCCAGCCACTTCGGCAAGAGACTCATGCCGCGCGAGCAACGGCCAGTAGATCCCTTTCACGAAGCATTCAGCCTGGACGAGGCCAGCGCCGCTTTCTTGGGGTTCGTGGAGTATCGGCTGTGTGGATTGGAAGGCGAAGATTTGGTGCAGGCATGGCAGCCTTTCGAGCCCAATCCCCGTCAGGCCCAGCGTGCCTATCCCAAGACCGCGTGGGTGCTCGTCGTGGACAGCGGTGGCGGAACTACCGACGTGGCGTTGCTCAAGATCGAAGATACCGGAGAGGAAGGTGCGCCGGTGCAGTCCTACGTCCGACAGTTCTTCGGCATGCCCAAAGCTGGGCTCGAGGTTACTCGGGAAATCGCCCAACGCTTGAAACATTTTCTCTTGGAAGCCGCAGGAAAGGCTGACCCAAGCGGATGCTTGCCTCGTGAGGTATGCCGCAGGCTGCGGACCAATCTTGGTGATGATGGCATTCAGGAAAAAAGCAGCGTTTTCCCCGTGCGGGATCAGGCCACGAATCAACCCCTCACCGAGTATGACCGGCGTTGCCGCGTGATTCAGGACTTTTTCGACGAAGCGGAACGCATCAAACGCGCTTTGGTAGACCGCTATCAACGAAGCAGGCCCGACGACAATCTCAACGACATTAAGGAAGAGATTGCTTGGGAAAGTAAACCGTATTTGGGCCAGCTGGCGGTGGGCGAAGATCTCTGGCGGATGTTACGTCCTCATGTCCAGCGCCATGTGACCTTAAGGATGCTGGAGGAAGTTGTCGAAAAAGTTTTCCGACCGGTGGCGTTTCACATTCGCCATTGGTTTGAGGCACCGAATCTGCAACAGGAGATCGGAGCGCGCCGACTCGACCTCATTTTGCTAGTGGGGCGGTCCAGCCTGTTACCGGGTTTTTCTGAACTAATCCTCGATGCCATTCCTGAACGGTATCGTCCTTATCTTTTTGACCAGGTAAGCGCGGAGAATCTCTTCCTGCACAGATTTCATGTGCCTAACCTCGACAACCACGAAGCCTTGAAGACCATCGTCCAGGAGGGTTTACGCCTGCATTACGTCCATCGCGACTTGACCCGCGGGCGTGCGTTGATTTCCAATCCTCCGGACCAAACTCGCCGGTCCCTGGCCATTGGCATCTTGCAGGAAGACGTGCACACCAACGCACCGCAACCTCAGTTTGACCCCAGGTGTCCCTTACTTGTCGAAGCCGATGGCGGCAATATTGACCCAAACCTCGACCTGATCTACGAAGAGTCTAACCCGACTGCTAGAGGTTTCTTCATCGGCTTCAACTTCACTGGCACCAACCAGCAAAAGGATTCCCCACACGACCCAGCTTTGCCTTTTTTGCGTGTGGACATGGTGGGTGGGGAAGTCGGCGACTTCCAAAAGCTCCGTTTTGTATTCCGGCAACTGAGCACGTCCGAAATCTATCTCCAGCGCGTCGAACTGATGCGAAGCGAGGAGGAGCAGCCACAGATCGTTGAGGCCCAGCAAATTCCACAAAGTATGGCTGAGGGTCAGGAGTTGAAAGTGCCCTTAGTTGAGGGCCGCCACCTTCGCATCACCGTCATTCCCTACCCCTTCCAAGAAGATTTTCGACTCAAGGGCAAGATCGATCCCGAATCCATTGACAGCGACGCGCAACAGGGGTAAGGATGAGGACGGCTATGCGCGCAGAGGCTAAAACTGAACCAGAAAACATTGGCAGCGAGGCGCAAAGTTACTTTAGGTCCGCTAATAGCCTTAGTTGTGCGATGCGCGTCAGCCTGAGCTATCGAGTCACCCACTGCGGCCGAGCTGCCACCAATCGCCAGCGACCATGGTACTAGCCCCCAGCACGCTCGCCGAATTGCCGTTCGAATGCAGCAGTCGCCCTGGTTCTCGAAACCAGCACCCTGCCATAAAATGATGTAGAACTGATTGGCGCGACCATGATGAAATAGGTCGGCGAGAGGAATAGCCGCAGCGGTTCTTCGGGATTTTCCCTGGGCCGATTCCGACGGACATCATTTTCCGATGTGCCTTTATCATCGCAGGCAACGCCAGCTTGCGCGAGTCTGCGCTCGAGGTGAGATCATTATACTTTGTCCCGGCGGCCGACCTTCGGCCGTGTAGCATTCCAGGAGTGGTCCTCATGTCTGCGCAGGTACTGACAGTGGCATGCCCCAAATGCAAGGCCCGCTTTCAGGCACCAGCCAGCCTGATGGGCAAGAAAGTCAAATGCAAGAAATGTGGCGGCGTCGTGCCTGTAGTCCAAGCACGCGAGGAAGAGGAATGGAGCAGGAACCCCAATCCTTATGGAGTCACGCGAGAGAATTATAATGTCATCCGCTGTCCCTTCTGTGCCCACGAACTGGAAAGTGAGGACCAAAAGATTTGCCTGAACTGTGGATTCAACCTGGTCACGCGGCAACGTATGGAAACAAAAGTGCTAGAACCGGTGACCCCGGTGGAATGGACCTTGTGGTTAATGCCGGGTATTGCGTCGGCTCTGGCCATGATAGTGTGTATTCTGGCGATCCTTTGTTTGCTCCTGGCCAAGCCTGATTTGACGGATTATGGCTTGGGCTGGTTGCAGTTCAAGCAGGGGGTAAGAGAGGCCCCTGCCATTTACGCCAGTGTTGGCCTGGGGTTTCTCGCCTTCTTGGCTGGGCGCTTCGCCTTCATTCGGCTGGTGCTAAATCCCAAGCCACCCGAAGCTCCGAAACGCAAGAAACGCGAAGCGGCCGATTAGCCTGCGCCGGCTTTTATCTAGCGCTGGTGACGCTGGTCACCCATTGCAGATGCGGTAAGGTCGGTGGGCAATAGCAATAATTTACTTGCTCTGAAACCCGATCAAACGTTAGGAACCAAGCGGTCAGGCAGGCTGCAATCGCCCTCGCCGCGGTTCTAGTTGCCTCGTGCCAAGTCCGGTACAGCGTTCGCAGTTTCGCTAGCGCATCTCAAGCGGCGAGGCTGCCGCTTATCTCTACCGCCCCTTCCGCCTAAAGGATCGCCCCTTGTTGGCGTCATGGGTACCATCTATGGCAAAGTAACCGCTCGCCAAATCACCGTCCAGGGGCACGCGATTGCCGCCAACAGGCGTTGCCACTAGTTTGTCCACTAGGGCAGAGATGGGCACATGTTCGCGGAGAACTACCCATGTCCGAGCCTGGTGCCACTGAACCCGTCTCAACGCAGGATAGCGCGAGCGCAGTCGAGTCAATTGAATCGGGTGGCGTGCCAAAAAGACATTCCCAGAACCTAGCCGACGCCCAGCCAAGTACGGACTGGCAGTCAGTATCAGCGAATACGGGGCAACAAACCGTTGGCTCCGCAAACCAGCAGCTGCTCACTGGCCAAGACTATGATGCATCGGCACTAACACCGTCGGAGGCTGACCGCGACAAATACGACCTAGCTGGCCCAGGTATAACCAATTCGCCTTGTAAACCCGAGAGCGCCCAGAAGGACGGTAACCCGGCCGGGCAAGCTCCTTCTGGAGCGTTGGAGTCCGAACCAGCCAAGGCCCGTGTTGCATGGTGGCCCTGGCTGGTCACGGGTCTGGGGTTGCTTCTTCTCAGCACGACCGCGGGACCACTTGCCCGGTTGCATGTGAGTGGCAAAGCTGAGCTCGCCGAGGCCATAGCCGAAACCGATGCTCTTGATCCCAACTGGCGATGGCATGATCTCGTGAGCACTATTCCCAAGGTTCCCGACCACGAAAACGGCTGGATTGTTGTGGATAGTCTCTACCTATATCTAGCGAGGGTTACTGGCGTGGCAGCGCCCTATGATTTGTCAGTTTGGATTCAATTCGCTTATTTCGACGAAAGGTATTCACGCTTTAGGGCATCCTCGAGTTCGATCACTGCAACTGCTCCTGCGACTTTGCCATCGTCGATTGCAAGTACCAGGCATCGCCATGAACGCCACGAACGCTTGCCGACCGACGTGCGCGATCACTTACAGAGGTACATGACGGCATTGCCACGCACCTGGCCGCTCATGCAGCAGCTTCTGCAATTTCCACGTGTTCAGTGCCCCGTCTTGGCCGCTCCTGAGCCGCTTGGCGCTTATCACGCTAATCCCAATCTCTGTCACAGATATTTCTACGCTCACGAGATGGCCCTCTGGTGCCTGGATTGGTTGCTGGAGTCGGGTTCTTATGCTGACGCTGAGCAATGTTTGCTAGCCCTTTCCTTGCTGGAGTCCGCTCAGTGCGACCTGGCTTTCGAGCTTCCATGGCGCCATTATAAGCACTTATTTGCCACTCCTCGAGCAGTCGAACGCTACCTGGCGTTCGCTGAGCTATCTCCAGATACAGCGAAATTGTTGGCCAGCCAGGCACTACAACACGAGGAATATAACGCCTTCCTCCACGGGACACGGGCGGCGCGAGCCATTCTTCACGAGTACATGACCGCTATCGAAAACGGGGACTTTTCCTATATTCGACCTTACGTTGTTTCTAGACGTCCCCGTCCGCCTACCCTTTTCGATTTCGATTGGGGATATATAGGGGACGCGATCGGGAATAAGGTACATCGGGCGTTTTTGCGGTGCTCTGTGCATAAGGCACATGCCCTTATGCTACGACGGGTTAACCGCTGGCAAAGAATGTTCGCCCAGCAACCTCGCGAAGAGGTTATATCCACATTAGCTCTCGGGCCTCATTCAGACCTTGACCGCATGCATTGGGTCGAAGACTATTGGCCGTTAGGGATGCGCGGGCTCTCGTACTACGCTAACACGGAATTGGAACGTTTGCTCCGTCTGCGCCTGCTTCGTGCGGCGCTCGCAGTGGAACGATTTCGCACGGAACACGGGCGCTGGCCCAGTAACTGGAAAGAATTAATCCCGACTTATCTGCCTGCGCCACTGGTTGACTTGTATCATGCTCCCGATTCGCTTCTACTAAAATACGTTCCCGAAGGCGTGGTCATTTATTCGGTCGGAGGTAATGGTGCCGACGATGGCGGCCATCCAGAGCTAGATGTCACCTTCGTCCTCTTCGATCGCGACCAGCGACACGCCTATCGCCGGCCCTAACAATGTCAGGTCCGGGTGTTGACGGATGGGCGCTCTAGAGGTGGCTTTCGGCTCCCCGGCGAGTTCGAGACGGGTCAAGTAGCGGCGGATCAGTCGCCGTTAGGGCATCGCCGGCTCAGTGGCCATGCTCTTGTTGCTCGCAGGCAGACCCGTAACTGTCAAGGAGCGTGCGCTCAGTGGCCGTCGGCTCCGCGCTCCTGCCGCACCTGGAACGGCGCTCGCTAGGCAGCACGCGTGCGCCACAATGTATGGCACTAGGCGCGGCGCGGCGGCCAGCCCTCTACACCATAACGCGCGGCATTGCCGAGTGTTTCTTCAATGCGCAGTAACTGATTGTATTTGCAAGTGCGATCAGTACGACTGGGGGCGCCCGTCTTAATCTGGCCGGCATTAGTGGCCACGGCGAGATCCGCGATGGTCGTGTCCTCGGTTTCGCCACTGCGGTGACTGATGATGATGCCGAAACCGTGTCGCTTAGCCAGTTCAATCGTCGCCAGGGTATCGGTCAGCGTGCCAATTTGATTGACTTTAACGAGAATGGCATTGCCCGCTTTGAACTGAATCCCCTGCCATAATCGTTTGGGATTGGTTACGAACAAATCATCACCGACCAGCTGTACGCGCTGCCCCAAGGCCTGAGTGATGGCTTGCCAGCCCGCCCAATCGTCCTCGGCCAGGGGATCTTCAATGGAACAAAGGGCCGGCCAGTTACCGCACAGTTTTTCCCAGTAGCGTATCATCTCGTCGCTGCTCTTGACGGCGTTTGGCTGGCTCTTGAAAAGACAGTAAGCGGGGGAGCGATGGTGGCGGTGCTGGGCGGCCTCGAACAGTTCGGTAGCAGCTGCATCAATGGCCAGCCAGACATGTTCGCCCAAGCGGTAACCTGCCTTTTCGGTAGCGCGGGCCAGGTACTCAAGAGCTTTTTCGTCATTAGGCAGATTCGGCGCGAAACCGCCTTCATCGCCTACGGCCGTGCTCAGCCCGTCATCTTTGAGTAACCGACGCAAAGTGTGAAACACCTCCACTCCCATACGCACAGCTTCCGCGAAACTCGGAGCCCCGGCTGGCACTATCATGAACTCCTGCAAATCCAGATTGTTATCGGCGTGAGCCCCGCCGTTGATGACATTCATCAAGGGTATGGGAAGCACGTTTGCGAAAGGTCCGCCGAGATACCGCCACAACGGCAAGGCTAGGTAGCGTGCCGCGGCATGGGCTACGGCCAACGATATGCCGAGCACGGCATTGGCACCTAATCGCCCTAAATTCTCGCTGCCATCTAATCGGCGTAGCTGCTCGTCTATCCTGCGTTGCTCAAATGGTATTTGGCCGCGCAGTGCCGGGCCCAAAACCTCATTGACATGCCGCACCGCTTGACGCACGCCACGCCCCAGATACCTCTCCCGATGGGCAGTATCGCGCAGTTCCAGAGCCTCATGCTTGCCCGTGCTGGCACCGCTCGGCACTGCCGCGCGGCCCAGCGTGCCATCGCTTAACTGGACCTCCACCTCCACTGTGGGATTGCCCCGACTGTCTAAAATCTCCCGTGCGCGGATTTCGGTAATCGTTGGCGTCATCGTGCATTCCTCGGCGAAAATTGCTACGCGGCACGCTCAGCCGCGCCTTTACTACCGATATGCACCAATTGGGCCTCGGGCAAGCGAAGCCGCAAGGAACCGCTTACTGGGACAGTTTGCCGCAACACAAACAAATCCGGTTGCGTGCCCGCGCTAGCGCGCGCTGCGACAGGGCGCATTACATGTCCGAGATTCATCGCACGGAGAATGACACAACGCACGACCAGCTCGCAGTGCCACTGCGCGATCCAGGCCTTACGCTACACTGCTTCGCGACTTGCGGCTAGAAAGCGCTTTCGTCGCCAAACAATAATCAGGGAGTGGATGGCTCCGGCTTGGGAATTTGCACACGAATATCGTCACCCGGCGGCTTATCAGTAGCCGTGCGACCACCGTCGTCTTTCTCGTTCGGTCCGACGCTATACAGCAGAAAACCTCGGGCAGTACGCCGATAGATCAGGGGTTGGCCTGAAAACACGTCCCTTGGAACATCTGCCCGGTACTTCGGAACGAGGTCCTTTAGTTTTTCGGGATACTGGCCCTGCTCCAGGCGATAAATGTGCAGGACAAGAGCGGTTTGTAGCAACGCATGTGTCTGATCCGCGCGGTCGCAGGATTGCATCACTCGTAAGAGGGGTTGGTAGCCCATAGCAATAAGCCTAGCGGTCCATTGCTCGGCCTGGTCTGAGTCGGCGTCGCTGAGAATCTTCAGCAGTGCCTTCAACTGGGCCTCGTCGCTCTCTTGTTTGGCTAGTTTACTCAGCTTTTGTTCAAAGAAAGCGCGAAGGGCTTTGGTTCGCCGGGCACGGTCAGGCTCCCGCAGTGCCCTTGCTATCTCATCGTAGCAGGCATTAGTTCGCCGCAGTATCTTCTCCCAGGGAAACAACTTGGGGGCCAGCAAGTACAGTAACGTTTTCTCCGAGCCACCATGATAACTCGCAAGAGCGCGGAAGTGATGGAGGTGCAGATTCTGCATAAAATCTAAGCAGAAGGCGCGTTCGCCCCAATAAACGATGTCCGCAAGCGGTTTGCGTGGTGGCAGATTTTGTAGCTCCTGCAAGCGCTGGCGCCATTGAGCAGGGGTCAACGGCGCGTGTTCAAGGTAGGCGATAACGGAATTAGCGGCCGTGCTTTCAAGGGCCGACCCTATCAGGACTTCGATTGAGAATGCTTGTCCGACCAGCCGGGCTATCCGCAGGACGGTGTACAAATCGCGCCAAGCCAGCCCGTAATCAGTATGGGAAACGTGCAGCATCGCCCGCAGCATCAAGGCGCTAGCCATTTCCCGCAATGCTAGCAGGTCAGACACCATGACCAGTTCAGAAGCATCTCCTGCGAGCTTTTCGGTGCGAACAATAGGACGAAAGTAAAGGGGACGTTGTGCCGCTTCGATCACCAGGGCCAACGGCTTCTCATTCGCTTTCAACCAGGCCGCCAGATGCGGATGGTCCTGTTCCCGCCAAGAACGTGTTCGTGCCACCCTTTCTTGCGCCAGCACGGAGTCAATCGCGGCACCGTTTTTCAGCCCTGCCCCTTCCCGAAGGTAGGGAGCAAGGGGCACAAAGTACTCACCCTGGTCGGGCAATGGCTCCATGCCCAAACGTCGAAACAAAACGTCGGGCAAGCGCTCCTCGCCTAATGGACGTGGACCAATCGCTCGCAAGAGCAAAACATAGGCGTTCTTCTCCGGCGGAACGCCCCGGCCCAGTTCCTGACTTAGCGCGGCAGCATAGTCCACGTAGCCGAATCTGTCTAGCGGCTCGGTGAAGAAGGTTGTTTCGCGCCCCAGAGTTACCCACGGCTGAACTCTGACAGAGGCGCTAGGCGCTTTCTCAGAGTTGGGTGATGCCTGTTTATCGCAGGGTTTGTCTCCCCAAGCTGGCTGCGGCGCAGCAGGCTTATCGGCCCGGCTGACCGGTTCCGCCTGTAAGGCACCGCACACGATGCTGGCAAGAAAGGCTAGGGAAACTAATCCAGTTCCCATGCGCAGGGTCCGCAGCCCGCTAAGCCAGCAAAGCCTGGCGGCACACTCCCGACCACAGCCACCGATTCCCTCGACGCGTTTCTTCCAGCAAGCGTTCGTCTTGCTACTCATGGCTACACCCTCCGCTCAGACGGTACGATCTGGCATTCTATGCTTATATCGCTCAACTAGCGGGATTATTGGTCGGAGGCACATTGAGAATTCCTAACGAGCAGCCATTCAACGGTTGACCCGGCACCTTTACGGTTGTCCCGGCACCTTTCTCTGGTCGGCATGCTCCACCCGCAGCATGTGTAAACCGGTTGGCGGCCGGAGCAAGTGCGTAGTTTCTAGGCCACGGCGTTTGCCGATTCGCAAGTATGATACAGAAGAAGCTGGCCCTGCCCGCACGCTTGCGTGCAACGCGTGACTGGCCTGTAATCAGATAGAGACGGATAATGGATGGGGTACTCGCCCAGGGAGAGCAAGATGGCTTACGAATCGTTGCGGGAATTCCTCGAAGAACTGGAGGCCGAAGGCGAACTCGTGCGAGTGCGGGTCGAGGTCGATCCCATCCTGGAAATTACGGAAATTACGGACCGCATCAGCAAGGTGGGCGGGCCGGCGTTGTTCTTTGAGCGGGTGCGGGGCTCCGCGTTTCCTGTGGTGATCAATTTATTCGGCTCGGAAAAGCGCACGGCCAAGGCCTTGGGGGTGAAAAAGCTTGACGATTTGGCCGACAAGATCGCCGCCTTGACCAAGCCCGAGATTCCAGAAACTTTCTTGGGCAAGATTCATAAAGCCTTAGAAATCCTGCCGCAGTTGCGTGCGATTCCGCCGAAGATAGTCCGCAGTGGACCGTGCCAGGAAATCGTCAAAACGGGCTCCCAGGTGAATCTGTTCGAATTGCCCGTATTACAGTGCTGGCCGAAGGACGCGGGACGGTTTATTACGTTTGGCCAGGTGTACACCCGTAATCCGGAAACTGGGGAACGCAATGTTGGGCTGTACCGTTTGCAGCTGTTAGGTCCGAACAGAACGGCGATGCATTGGCACCTGCATCACGACGGGTGTCAGCATTATCAGCTGTACAAGCGGTTGGGCCAGCGCATGCCCATTGCGGTGGCGTTAGGTGGCGATCCAGTGTACACGTACATGGCCACGGCGCCGCTGCCGCCTAGTACCGACGAATGCCTGCTGGGTGGGTTTTTGCGTGGCCGACCTGTGGAACTGGTTCCCTGTAAGACGATAGACCTCGAGGTGCCAGCAAGTGCGGAGATCGTCATCGAGGGCTATATTGATCCTTCAGAGCCTCTGGTTACCGAAGGACCGTTCGGCGACCATACCGGGTTTTACAGCCTGGCGGATCAGTTTCCCGTGTTTCACGTCACCGCCATCACCCACCGTGCGAATGCCGTTTACCCGACGACGATCGTTGGCAAACCGCCGATGGAAGACTGTTACCTCGGCAAAGCGACGGAGCGGCTGTTCCTGCCGCTGGTGAAGATGTTCATTCCTGAAGTCGTAGATTACGACTTGCCCTGGTTTGGCGTTTTCCACAATTTCTGCTTCGTTTCTATCCGCAAACGTTGGCCACAGCAAGCGCGCAAAGTGATGAGTGCAATTTGGAGCCTGGGGCAGATGATGTTCAGCAAAATCATCGTGGTGGTGGACGAAGATGTGGACGTGCACAATTATGACGAGGTCTGGTTCCATGTAGGTGCCAACGTGCATCCAGGCCGGGATGTCGTATTCTGCGAAGGCCCGACGGACATTCTTGATCATGCGGCACCAGTGTGTGGCGTGGGACACAAAATGGGAATAGATGCTACTCGCAAGTTGCCGGAAGAAGGCCATCCACGCCCCTGGCCCGAGGAAATCCTGATGGACGCAGCAACCATCGCCAAAGTCACGGCCCGCTGGGCGGAATACGGACTTGGCCCCGACCCCGGCCCTGTGGGTAAAGGCATTGGCCCGCACTTGCGCCGACTCTTCCAGCGTGCACGCTAGGCGGGAGAACTTTACCCGCCTGGCTCGTCCGCGACGCGATCTGGGGCAAACCCAACCCATGGCGCATTAGCCCCAACCTTCGCCATGAGTACCCCGCTGCTGGACAAGAGCGAAACTCGCATTCGCCGTATGTTCGGAGCAATTGCGCCGACTTACGATTTGCTCAACCACGTCCTCAGCTGCAACGTGGACCGTTATTGGCGTTGGAAAACGACGCGTCTGGTACCGCCAGCCAGAAAGGGCGCGATCCTCGACGTTTGCACTGGAACCGGAGACCTGGCATTGGCGTACTGGCGAGCCGCTGGCGGACAGGTGAATGTGATCGGCGCCGATTTTTGTAGCGAAATGCTCAGTCTGGCGCGGCGCAAAGCGGCGCGAAAGCGTGCCAGCAATGTTCGCTTTGTGCAGGCGGACGCCCAAAACCTGCCATTTGCCGCCAACCAGTTTCAAATTGTCTGCGTGGCTTTTGGCCTGCGTAACATCTCGGATTATCGCCGGGGTTTGGCAGAGATGGTGCGTGTGGCCCAACCCACCGGCCAAGTGGTGATTTTGGAGTTTTCGCGTCCGAGCAACTCCCTGTGGGGCCGATTGTATTGCTGGTACTTTCGCAGGATCTTGCCGTGCGTCGGCCAGCTGATCTCGGGACATTCCGCCTATCATTATCTCCCGGCCAGCGTCCTCGAATTTCCGGACGGGGAAGCCTTGGCCCAGGAGATGCGCCAAGCGGGACTGGAAAACGTCTGGTTCCGCCCGTTTGCTTTCCGCATTGCCACGCTGTACGTCGGCACTAAACCGGGCGCCTCCCAGCAAGCCAGGGCCAGCACTGCCGCTACCCAGAAACACCAGGTCCTCCCTCGCGCAATGCCTTGACCGACGCGCAACGAATTGCCCGCTGCCAGCAAGCTTGAAATCCCGGAGTCAATCACGACGGGGAGCCTTAGTCAAGGGACCAGCCATGAGCGCGACCGCTGCTGTTTGGGACAGGCCGAAAGTAACGCCCAAGGATTTGCTCAAGCTACCCAAGGATCGCCGTTGCGAACTGGTGAACGGCAAGCTGGTGGGCAAAACCATGGCAACTACAGCGGTGCCGGTGGCCGGCGAGGTGTTTGGGTTACTCAGGCAGTATGTTAAGGAACGCGATTTGGGGCTGGTGTTGATGACGGATGCCAGTTACCGTTGCTTTCCCGGTGAGCCGGACAAGATGCGTAAGCCGGATGTCTCTTTCATTAGGCGGGAGCGGATTACGCTGGGCTTGTGGGAGCCAGGGCATATTCGCATGCGGCCCGATTTGGTCGTGGAAGTGGTGTCGCCGCATGACGAAGTAAGTGACGTAGGCAGGCGGATTCAGGATTATCTGCGTGCGGGTGTGCCATTGATCTGGGTAGTGCATCCGGAGCCGCGGCATGTGTACGTGTATCGCCCAGGTGGGCGTGGGGAGACCTTGGGGGAGCAAGACGAGTTGACGGGGGAGCCGGTGTTGCCAGGTTTGCGGCTCGCAGTGCGGGAGATTTTTGTACCGCTGGAACGCTATGCCCAGGTGTCCGCCCAACAGGCCCTGAGCGAACCAAAGGAGTGAAGCCGAATGTTTGCGGACTACTTGCTGTTGCGGGCCTTGCGCGGCGAACCATTACCGAGGCCGCCGGTTTGGGCCATGCGGCAGGCGGGACGTTGGGACCCGATGTTTCGTCAGCTACGTGGGCGGCGCTCGTTCTATGAATTCGCGTCCAACAGCCGGCTGGCTGCGGAGGTTTCGCTGTTGCCTGAGCGGTTCGGCGTGGATGCGATTATCCTGTTTTATGACATCACAACGTTAGCTCAGGCCATGGGGGTGGTGTTTGAGATGCACGCCGAAGTCGGCCCAATGCCCAATCCGCCAATTGTTTCAATGAGTCAAGCTCGCCGCCTTCACGGAGAGCCAGACGCCGATAGGTTTCGAAGTGTACTGGATACGCTGGCCTACGTCCGCACAGCGCTGCGGGAGAATGAGCAGGGCACGGTGCGGACACGGCTGCCTATCCTGGTCTTCGCTGGAGCACCATTCACGCTGGCCAGCTACTGCCTAGGTACGGGGAAAGATGTTTCGGCCACGTGCCGCTTTGCCGCGGAGAACCCTGAAACTTTCGAGGTATTGCTCGCCAAACTGGAATCGGCCACCATCCATTTTTTGCGGACGCTTGTGCAACACGGCGCGCATGCCTGGCAGCTATTCGACTCCTGGGCTGGCATGCTGGCTCCCGAGGATTATCAGCGCTGGGCGCTGCCTTATCACCAGCGAATTTTCACCGCAGTAGCGGAAGCGCCTGGTATCTTGTTTGTCAAGGAATGTCCCTACTTCGATTGGCTATTGGCCAGCGGTGCAGCGGCGGTGAGCTTAGGAGTGCGGCATAATTTGCGGGAGTTGCGCCAACGGCATCCGGAGGTCGTCTTGCAAGGCAACGTGGACGCCAGGCTGCTGCGTGAAGGAACGCCGCTACAGGTGATCCACGCTACGCAAGAATGCATCCGTGCGGGTGGCCGACGTTCCCACATCGTCAATCTCAATCATGGCGTGGATCCGCAAACGCCGGCGGAAAACTTCGCCGCCTTCGTGGCCACCGTACGAGGCGCGGAAGCTTAAACGCACCATGGTTGCAGGCATACGCCAGTTGGTGTTGCGCAATACCGCGACTCTGACCAGGAACGTGTGTTAAACTTGTTCGGCTTGGGCGCGACAAACCGCTAATAGTGGTTTTGCCGAGAGCGCAAGATTGACGCCGAAGTGCAAAGGCATCGTAAAGCATCATGATTGCCATACTTGGAGCCATTGTCGTCTTAGCTGCGGTGCTCATCGGGTTTACGATGGCAGGAGGTAAAATCGGCGCGCTCATCCATCCCTCCGAACTCGTGGTCATAGGTGGGGCGGCGTTGGGAGCGTTGATCATTATGTCGCCCAAGCGTGTTCTGGTGGAGCTGGTCAAAGGCATTGTCCAGGTCCTAAAAGGTTCCCCTTATGACAAGAGCACCTGCCTGGAACTGCTTGGCTTGCTCAACGCTCTGGCACGTTTGGCACGTCGCGATGGTATGCTCGCTCTGGATAGCCATTTAGCCGAACCTGAAAACAGCGACATCTTCCGCCAATATCCGCGCGTGCTGGGCAACCCCCATTTGCGCGAGTTCCTTTGCAGCGCACTCGGCCGCATTGTGGATGGCTCCGCGGAACCCAGTGCCCTGGAAACCGAACTGGAGGCGGACATCACGGTGCGCGAACGTGAACATCATCAGGTGATCACAGCCCTATCCAAGACGGCGGATAGCCTGCCGGGCTTCGGCATCGTGGCGGCAGTGCTGGGAATCGTCGTAACCATGCAAGCCATTGACGGCCCAGTCGAGGAGATTGGCCACAAGGTCGGGGCGGCACTGGTCGGGACGTTTCTGGGCATATTGCTCTCGTATGGGTTCCTAGCACCTTTAGCTGGCCGTCTCGAACTCATGGGCGAGCAAGAAGTGGTGGTCCTGCGAGCCGTCATTCTGGCAACGGTGGAACTGGCCAAGGGGGCGAATCCCCGCGAACTGGTCACGCGCGTCAGCCGCGTGCTTAGTAGTGATTGCCGACCCACTGCCGAGGAGCTCAAACAATTGATGGGCAGTAGCTAGGGGGGCAGACGGTGGCGGCGAAAGGCGGCGGGCAATGGAACGTAGCTGATGCCGACTTCGT